>JBDNFQ010000141.1:0-11520 GCA_041689715.1 Bacteroidia bacterium | reverse complement strand
TGTTAAAGAGTAGAAAAAAGTAATTAAATTTAACGGCACTGCACAACATAAACAAACAGACAAAAGAAATGAAGCAAATTATTGTATTTTTCGGCTTGACACTTTTTGCATTGACATCGTGTAATGACAAACAAGCAGAATGCGTCAAAGCTCTTCCGAAAGTTTATGACCCTCAGCGTAAACCATGGATAGTACCTGAAGGTGCCGATACACAAGAACTTAAAGACCAAATAGGTAAATGTCCGTCTGGTGCATTGAGCTATTTTATGAATGGTGAAGAAAATAAAGAAGAATCCACTTTAGAAACTGAAATAGAAGTACTAGAAAACGGACCCCTTCTAGTCTATGGCACTTTAAAAGTCACCGATAAAGATGGCAATGCTGAGAGCAAAAACAAAAACACTACATCTTGCAGATGTGTGGCATCTAGAAAAAAAATTATTGTGACGTGGCACACATCAAAGCAACTTTTAAAGGATAGATAAATTGTTCTAATTTATCTATCCTCGCTTAATATAACCTACTTGCTTCTTCTTCTTTTAGACTTTTCACTAATTCCAGAGCATCTGGAACTACATCGCTACACAGTACGATAAGAGATCCCTTTTCTGCTGTTTTTACAGCGTGAAGTATCGCTTCTCTTTCTGAGGGTATAATGGTGGTCTTAATATTCGGATCTTTCATCTTTATCCCATCATCTAGCATTTTGATCAACTCTGTCTCGGTTTTACCTCTGAGTCTTTTATCCTGACGAATAATAATTTCATCAAACATTTCGGCAGCTATACTTCCCATTTCATTATTATCCTCTACTCGTCTATCTCCTATTCCTGCTATGATTCCCACTTTTTTAGTAGCATCTATATTATCTACAAACTGTTGTAATGCTCTCATACCTGCTGGGTTATGAGCATAGTCTAGGAGTATGGTGAAATCTTTGAACTCAAACATATTGAGTCTACCCGGCGTCTGAGATGCGGATGGCATAAATGTTTCTAATGCAGCCTTCATATCATTAATAGTAAAACCTCGGATATAAGCAGCCAGCACTACCGGAAGTACATTTTGAATCATAAACTTAGCTCTACCGCCATAGGTCAAGGGTACATTGACAGCCTTAATAACACGCAACTTCCACTCACCTCTGCAAATGGTTATAAACCCATTCTCATATACTGCACACAGACCATCTAGCTTTTGCATAGCTTTGATATGCGGATTATTTTCATCCATAGAAAACAGAGCTACGTTGCAGTCTAAGTTTTTTCTCATTGCATAGACTAGCTCATCATCTGCATTGAGTATAGCAGTACCTTCTGGCAAAACGGTCTCAGGTATTACGCCCTTCACCTTAGCCAGTTGTTCTATAGTATGTATGCCTTTTAGTCCTAAATGGTCAGCAGCTACATTAGTCACTATAGCTATATCACACTTTTTAAACCCAAGCCCTGCTCTAAGTAATCCTCCTCTGGCACACTCTAATACCGCAAAATTTACGGTAGGATCTTTTAATACAAACTCCGCACTAGCAGGACCAGTACAATCACCTTTCATCAGTAATTGATTCTGAATATACACCCCGTCACTTGTTGAATAGCCCACTTTATAGCCTTTCATACGAGCCATGTGTGCTAATAAACGAGTGGTAGTGGTTTTACCATTAGTACCCGTGATGGCTATAATAGGTATACGAGAAGTAGATCCTGGAGGAAAAAGCTTATCTATTACCGGAGCTGCGACATTGCGTGGCAGTCCTTGTGCCGGAGCAAGGTGCATTCTAAATCCTGGTCCAGCATTTACTTCTAACACTGCACCACCTGTTTCATTTAGGGGTAAGCTAATATCTGAAGTCATTATATCTATACCGCAAATATCTAAATCAATAATTCGAGAGATACGCTCGGCCATAGCTACATTATAGGGGTGCACTAGATCTGTAACATCCATAGAAGTACCGCCAGTACTGAGATTAGCAGTATCTTTTAGCATCAATTCTTCGTCCTTTTTTAAGACGGTATCCAGCGTATATCCTTTCCCTTTGATGAGCGTCATGGTCAATTCGTTCAAGGTGATTTGCGTAAGCACCTTCTCATGTCCATATCCTCTTCGTTCATCTTTATTTACCTCGTCTACAAGTTGCTGTATCGTCGATTTACCATTACCCACTATATGTGCGGGAGTTCTTAGGGCAGCAGCTACTAGAGTGTGATTTATCACCAATAATCGGTAGTCTACTCCTGTAATATATTTTTCTACAATAACTGCCGAAGAAATCTTTTGAGCTTCTTTAAAAGCTATCAGTGCGTCCTCATAACTCTGAATATCTACCGTTATTCCTCTCCCGTGATTACCATTTATAGGTTTTATGACTAAGGGAAAACGGACATATCTACATGTTTCTTCTAAGCTACTTTCTCTACGAATTATTTCACCTCTAGGCACCGGCACTTCAGCCTGCTCTAGCAAAAACTTGGTATCTTCCTTGTCTCCGGCCAAGTCTACTCCTATATTACTGGTCTCGCTGGTTACAGTAGCTTGTATTCTTTTTTGGTTGGCACCATATCCTAATTGGCATAGGGAGTATTTGTTTAACCTAATCCAAGGAATACCCCTCTTTTCGGCTTCTTCTACTATAGATCCTGTACTGGGGCCCAGGCGTTCCCCTTCTCTCAGTTCACGCATTATTTGTATATCATCGCTCAGGTTATATTTTTCTCCTGCGATTAAAGCTTCAGCTATACGCACAGAAGCTTCAGCAGTATATCTACCTACTTTTTCTTCCATGTAGGCAAATACTACATTATATACACCTTCTTCGCCATAGCTCCTTGTTCTGCCAAAACCTACGTCCATGCCTGCCATGGTTTGCAGTTCTAGAGCAATATGCTCAATAATATGTCCCATCCAAGTGCCCTCATCTACTCGCTGAAAAAATCCACCTTCTGTACCCACGGAACATCGATGAGATATCATCGTAGGAAACATGGCTTCCAAACGTTCTCGAAATCCATCAATTTTGTTAGAAGGAAGTTCTTCCATTTCCTCCAAGTCTAAGACCATTACGATAAGTTTATGTCTTCTTATTGACCAATAATTTGGCCCTCGCATTGCGTTAATTTCTATGATTTTCATTCTTTCTCGTTTTTGGTTTGGGTACTACATATTAAGGATTTGACAATACATGAAAGTCAATGCAACTATTAAAAACATTCGACACCATAATACTTTGATAAGCAGAGGCATTAAATACCTTTGTTCCCTCAATATTACATCAAAATCTCGTTAATTAATAATTTATAATGCTGAACCCAAAAGGTACACTTATTCCCATAGGAGGAAATGAAGATAAAGGAGAAGGAAAAAGCGAATCAGACTCACTAGAGTTCATCCAAGAAGGGATTTTGGCCCGAGTGGTGCGAGAAAGTGGAGGTCCTGACGGACTATTTATTATAATACCTACGGCATCTAGTATACCTGTAGAAGTGGGAGAATTATACCAAGATGCTTTTCACAAATTGGGATGTGAGAATGTACAAGTGTTAGATATAAGAAAAAAGGCAGATTCTGAAAACCCAGAGTTCATACAGTTTATTCGTAAAGCAAGCTGTATCATGTTTTCAGGTGGCGACCAATCCAAGATATCTAAGAACATAGGAGGTACTACCATTCACCAAATCTTAATGGATAGATATCAAAATGAATCGCAATTTGTAATAGCAGGCACTAGTGCTGGAGCCATGGCTATGTCTACAGAGATGATAGCCGGTGGCAGAGCTACCGAGTCATTTGAAAAAGGAGTTGTGAAAATGTCAAAGGGACTTGGACTTACTACTGGGGTAATGTGGGACACTCACTTTGTAAAACGAGGCAGATTTGGTAGAACGTCTCAAGCTGTAGCCAAATATCCGACCTTACTAGCCATAGGACTTGGAGAAGATACGGGAGTAGTTATCAAAAATGGAGAGGATTGCACCGTAATAGGATCTGGAATGGTTATCGTATTTGACGGAGCAGAAATAGGCCACAATAACGAAGCTATACTAGAAGAAGGCACTCCTATGACACTTACAAATCTGAAGGTACACATACTGTCTAACTCTGATGGTTATAATCTAAAGACCAAGAAAGTTTCTGTACTTCCTATAGATGCTCCCTTCGAAGTCTAAGGCTTACTTATAAATCAATATCTCTTCCGTACCGTTAGCACTTTTAGTAGCTCTGTACATACCTTCTGTATTAAAAGGCATAGCAACATTGCCCTTACTATCAATGGCGATTAGTCCACCATCGCCATTTATTTTGGTGATTCTACGATAAATTACTTCCTCAGAAGCTTCCTTTACAGACATTCCTTTATGCTCTATAAGTGCAGACACATCATACGCCACCACACCTCTTATAAAAAACTCACCACTACCCGTACAAGATACCGCACACGTAGCATTATTGGCATAATTTCCAGCTCCTATCATAGGGCTATCTCCTACTCTACCATACTTTTTATTGGTCATACCTCCAGTAGACGTAGCGGCAGCTATATTCCCATTTATATCACAAGCCACAGCTCCTACAGTGCCAAATTTAGAGTCCTTCTTCTTTGCGTGATCTAGCTGAAAACTATCACCATCTTTTATTTCGAGCCATTGATCATGTCTTAATTCGTCATAAAAATATTGCTTAGGCTCTAGTTTATAGCCTTGACTATGAGCAAACTGCATAGCTCCCTCACCTGCAAGAAATACATGACCTGATTTTTCCATCACATCACGTGCTAGGCTCACAGGATTCTTAATACCCGTGATAAGGGATACCGCACCTGCTTCGAGGGACTTTCCATCCATTATAGACGCATCCATCTCGTGTGTTTCCTCTGCAGTAAATACACTTCCTTTCCCAGCGTTGAATAGTGGACTATCCTCTAATTTATTTACTGCTACTTCTACGGCATCTATGGCACTTCCGCCACTTGTAAGCACTGCATATCCCGCATCTAGAGCTTCTTTTAATGCAGTCTTATATGCCACTTCCTTCTCTGGGGTCATCCTACCTTTTACTAGTGTACCTGCTCCTCCGTGTATGGCTATAGAAATATTACTCATATTGTTTTTATACTTTCGCAAAGGTTTGCTATTATTTCGATAAAAGGGACTGTTATGATAGTCTTTTAGTAACAAGTTTCCGCAGTTAGTCTTCTGTCATAAAGCACTAACTTTGACCACATGAAATTAGGAGCATTTTCTATCAGTCTTAATGTCAAGGACATCAAAGCATCAAAGATATTTTACGAGAAACTAGGGTTCAAGCAATTTTCTGGAGACTTCGAAAAGAACTACGTCGTGATGAAAAACCAGAATACCCTCATCGGACTATTCCAAGGGGTTTTTAAAGGCAACCTGCTTACTTTTAATCCAGGATGGGATCAGAAAGCTCAAGATCTAGATAAATTTGACGATGTGCGAGACATCCAAAAAGAGCTAAAAGCAAATAAGGTATCGATACCGATACAAGCAGACGAGTCTACTACAGGGCCTGCAAGTTTTGTAATAACAGACCCAGATGGCAATGCTATCTTGATAGATCAGCATAGGTAGGATAAATCGAACATACACTAAGGTACCTATTGAGCCTTACATCCCAAGGCTCAGTAGGTGTTTCTATGCCTCCTTAAAAAGATGCAATATCCCAACATTACAGGTTATTGTTACATTGAGCCGTGCCTAAAGAGAGTAGGTTTTAAATGCTACAAAATGAACTCAAACACAACTTATCTCCTTCGTATTTGACATTATTTCAGCGTACTTTTGACCACACGAAACAATGAACAAAACGATAACCACTGCTTTACTCCTATTCGCTACACTCAACACGCTGGCACAGTCCGCTCCTATTGCTATAGACGGCATATTCGATGATTGGACGAGTAATCTGAAGACCATTACAGATCCCAGCGAATCTATCTCAGGTATAGACTTGCTTGAAATGTCCGTGACTAATGATGATGAGTGGCTGTATATAAAAATTACTACAGATAATGAATTTGATATATCGGACGATCTGATAGACCACAACATCCGATTGTACCTAGATACAGATAACGATGATAATACAGGCACCGCTATACAAACCAACTACGGAGCAGAATTAGGCGTCTTTTTCAGAGACCGTAGCGTTCAGTTTAATGGAAATAGTAATTTAAAGTTCAGCGATATCGTTATGCGAGCATTACCTACCGTTACGTCCAATAGATTTGAAATAGCCATCAAAAGAGATGCACGACCAGACGGCACAAAGGCACTGTTTACATCAGAGACTGTCAGAATCTTATGGCTCAACAACAATAACAACGATAGATTACCAAACCAAGGACAAGTATTCTCCTATACCTTTGATAGGGCAACAATAGCTCCCAAAACCCCTGTAGACATCAATAAATCAGACTCCGTGCACATCCGTATAGTGGCTTACAACACATTGTTTGATGGACTTACCAACTCGGTTAGAGTTCCCCATTTCGAAAGCATCATTACAAGCCTAAATCCAGATATTATAGGATTTTCAGAGTGTAACAATGTCACAGCTGCTCAGGTCAAAATATTGATGGACAACTGGCTTCCGCTTGGCACCACCAGTGGATGGTCTGTAGAAAAGCACAGCAGCCACGGGCTTATCACTGCTTCTAGATGCCCCTTCAAAGAGCGTTGGCAAACCTTAGAACGCCAGTTTCCTGTACTAATAGACTTGCCCGATTATTACACGAAGGATATACTCTTTACTAATGCACACCTCAAGTGCTGCACAGGCGAGACGCAGAGACAAGACCAAGCAGATCAATACATCAATTTTATACAAGACGCCAAAACAAGCGGAGGAGTAATAGACCTGCCACAAGGTACACCCTTTGTGTATGGTGGCGATTTGAATTTGGTAGGCTACGCACAGCAGCTTACTACGCTCATCACCGGAGATATACAAAACACAACTACCTATGGCAGCGGAGGTTCTCCAGACTGGGACAATACAGACGTCACTGATCTAGTGAGCCTACAGACAGATAACAGAATGGCCTTCACTTGGAATAGCGAGACTAGTCCATACCCAGCGGGGAAGCTTGACTTTATGTTGTACTCAGATGCTGTGACCACCGCCGAAAAGTCATTTGTGCTGCGTACCGAAGCCATGCCAGCAGCCAGACTGCAGCAGTATGGCTTAGCACAAGACGATACTGAAAGTGCATCAGATCATTATCCTGTGGTGGCAGATTTTTCGATAGCTACTACCCTGAGTGTACCTAAAGGTACATTGAAGTCTAACATCAACATCTATCCCAATCCGAGTAAAGACATACTAAACCTGGCCTTCACCCAAGCGAGCAAGCACCAGATTACCCTTACAGACCTAAGTGGCAATACGTTACTCACTCATACGTCTACTTCCCAAAACACGACACTAGATATCAGCAGTCTAGCTTCTGGGATATACTTAGTTACCGTGACTTCGGAAGATGGCAGTAGTGAGGTACGCAAGTGGGTTAAGATGTGAAACCATTTCTTGAAGCGGCATTCATTAGAAGTGTCTATTTAATAATAACTACTTTTGAGGAAGTAACATGAATTACAAAAAATCCATACTAGGCAGTTCAGTCGCTTTTATAATAGCGACTAGTTGCTGTTGGCTTCCTGCATTAATAATAGCTATAGGAGGAGGAAGTACTTTACTAGGCATCAGCAACGGAATAGAAAACCTAAGTGGAGTTTTTATCGCTGTTGGAGTTGGATTGTTGGGTTTTGGTATATACCAATTTTACCAACGAAAGAAGAAAATGATGAGTAAGGAAGTTCTACTAGAATCCACCATCACTTGCCCAAACTGTAGACACCAGAAAGAAGAAAAAATGCCTACAAATGCATGCCAATACTTCTATGAGTGTGAAAGTTGTAAAGAGATACTGAAACCAAAACAAGGAGACTGTTGCGTTTTTTGTAGCTATGGCACTGTTGCTTGTCCACCTATCCAATTGGACCAAGGTTGTTGCTAAAGGACATCCTCATTCTACACCAAAATATATAAGGCCGTTTTAGGCACCAATGAAACTTACAACGATGCGAAGCCGCGAGCGGGCCTAAGAAATTGGGTGCTTTATACTTTTAGATTTCCCCTCCAGACAATAGACATTTATCAGTGACCGGCCCATACAATACTTTTTTTAAAAAGTATGAAGAGAAAGAGTGATAGCTTCGTATTTTTTAGCTAAGGAGTAATATTAGAGCAAGAGTTTACTTCTTTTCCATTTTGTCTTAACACAAAAAGAAAGAAAAAAGTCAAGGCTCTATACATTTTGGCTAAATGACGATAACCTTTCCTCTCCGCACAATAAGAGCCACCCCTCCCACTATCCTTGCTTCGTTCGCTTATTGCTTTGCTCTCCCGATTTCTATCGGGACTACACACAGTCAAGGACATCCTCATTCTACACCAAAATATATAAGGCCGTTTTAGGCACCAATGAAACTTACAACGATGCGAAGCCGCGAGCGGGCCTAAGAAATTTGGAGCTTTATACTTTTAGGTTTTCCCTCCAGACAATTGAAATTTATCCGTGGCGGACTCGTACAATACTTTATTTAAAAAAAGTAAGAAGAGAATAAATAAAAAGGTTAGCATTTACCTCAGAAGTTTGTCGAGATGGCGGGTGGACGTGGACGAAAAGAGCGAACCGTGTTTTTGCTAAGCGGAGAGGGGATGGTTAGCGTGAAAAGCAAAAACGGGGTTGGTTTTTGTCCTAGCTTTTCCTGCCTTTCCGGCAGGCAGGTTGTTACTTTTTTCAGCAATGGAAAAAGTTAAAGAAGAAAAGGTAACATCTGCTCCATTCTTCACCAATGAACTAAACAATAATCACAAGAGAACATTTACCTTAGCAGGCTACTAATAAGAAATATGAATATAGTCTTTGAATTATTTGGTTGGGTTGGAGCGGGTCTTCTGCTCTTTGCATACTACCTATCCATTAACAAAGAGAAGAAGACAAGTCCCTATCGTCTACCTATTATCAACCTAATAGGTTCGCTCCTACTTTTGGGGAATGCCATCTATTTCAAGATGTATCCCTTCGTCTTGATCAATGCTTTTTGGGCTATAATATCAGCCAAAGAATTGATACGACTGAGTGGTGGGAAGGGAAGATAATCAATAAAATGGAGATACAACATAGACATAACAGAGCTATAGGAGCATTACTAGATGAATATGAAAAGTCTCTAAACGAACTTATTCTTATAAGCAAAAAATAGCCACTAGGGACTCTGCAAGTGGCGTTCTTTCACTTCCTTAAAGGTGAGCTCAGAGAAAGCGGCTACCTCCCTAAACTTTTTGCCAGCAAAGGCCGTTATATTACTCCTGTTTTGCATATCGTGTAACAGACCATCTATGGCAAACCACCCATGCCTAAACATACCAACAAATTAACCAACTCGTACAATCAAACACTGCCAAAATGTACTATTGTAACACAAATAAATATGAGCTACAAAGCCGTACATATCATCTGTGATCAAGACCTAGAAGAGACTGTTAGTTTCTTACTACAAGAAGCTGGTTACGAGGGTACTTCCTATGAAAAAGGAAGATTGATTGCCTATTGCAAAGCGGAAGATTACAATGAAACAGATACCTTAACTTTACTTGCTAATTTCCACTTAATACCTAATCAAATAGCAGATGTAGCTAATGAAAACTGGAATGCGATGTGGGAAGAAAATTTCAAAGAAGCCATAATCGGTGAGCATATTCAAGCTCGGGCACCTTTTCACCCCGGTAGCGGCTACAAGCACGATATCATCATTACCCCAAAGATGGCTTTCGGTACGGGACATCACGAGACTACACGCTTAAGTGGCATAGCACTAGAAAAACTGAACTGTGACGGTAAGGCCGTACTAGACATGGGCTGCGGTAGTGGGTTACTCGCCATATTAGCTTCGCAAAAAGGAGCAAAACGAGTTTTAGCAATAGACTACGACATCAAATGTGTAGAGAATACGCACGAAAACATACAATTAAATAAGGCTAAAAACGTTGAAGTACAGCAGACAGATAGTGTAACCCACTTGACCGAAAAATTCGACATTATAGTGAGTAACATCGTAAAAAATATAAATCTAAGATTATTGCCTGAGTTTGTGGCTAAACTTAATAGTGGCGGGCACCTTATACTCTGCGGTTTCTTAGACCAAGACTTCGATGAACAGCAGACTGCAGCTTCGGCACACGGATTGACCTTAGTGGGCAAACACATAGATAACAATTGGTTACAAACAGAATATATACTAGCATAACTATGCTTCAAAAAAAATACTACATCACGCTATCCTTTTTGTTTTTAGCTTTTCTAGCTTTAGCTCAGCCACGCTCTTTCTCGCAAAAGCCTGAAGTATTCATAGATGAATTTAACACATACATTAATAGCGATAATACCAAAGAAGGTCAGGCTATTATGAAATTATTTACAATCAAGTGGGACTCTGCCAAGTTCGTAGAACCAGAGCAACGTAATATTATTAATGTAGCTAATGCGATGCTCAATAATGATTTACGAATTCCCTCCTTCATCCTATTTACAGAAACTATGCTCTACGCTAAGGATTCTATAGATGAAGCCAAATACATTAGTTGGTCCAAGGCTCTAGTGCCAGCCATCACCAGTGGCAACAAAACCTTTTTAACATTACTACAAGCATCTCGCAATCTATTTAAAGAAAACATTCTATACCTATCTGATACCAAAAAGTGGTATAGCTCTAGTGATAATTACAGATTTATTTTTAATGACAACAGAGTGCAAATAGCCTTTAGAGACATTGATTTAGTGTGTCAAGCAGATGTGGACCAAATAATAATTTACAATACTAGTGGAGCATATTTTTTAGACACCGACGAGTGGGAAGGTGAGAAGGGAAAAGTAACTTGGGAACGTGTTGGATTTGGGGCAGAAAACATATATGCGGAGATACAAGGCAAGTACAAAATACCATTTGAGAGAGCCGAACTAGTTGTAGATACTGTGCTTTTTACAAACAAAGATTTCTTGAATAAATCGCTCTATGGAAGTTTTATGGACAGGGCATCTAGTGCTGATGACATAAGTGAATATGCGTTGCAAAAATCCAAATTCCCTCAGTTTATATCTTTTGAAAAAGACTTAGAACTAGGTAGTTACTTAGACAACACGATCAAGTTTAGAGGGGGATATGCAGTGAATGGGGCCGAGATGATAGCCAATGGTAGTGCTAAAAATCCGTCATCGGTAACCATAGATTACAAAGGCAAACCAAGAGTAGTAGCAAAGTCTCAGTATTTTAGTTTAAAAAATGGCAAGATACTAGCACAAGCAAGTGAGGTGACTATCTATACCGATAGTGGCACTATTTTCCATCCCAAGTTATCCTATAACCTGAACTTAGAAAATAAAGTATTGGTACTGACCAGGGGAAAAGAAGGTCTAGAGCAAGCCCCTTTTTTTAATGA
>JBDNFQ010000140.1:0-11637 GCA_041689715.1 Bacteroidia bacterium | reverse complement strand
TCTTGTCTCATTTTTCAATTCTATCAATGAAATATTATCTCAAAAAGAGCAACACAAGGATAAACCCATTGGGAGTCTCACTCAGTTAGCTAAAATATTAGTTTTCTCTGTAGGTGCTATCTTGATTATCTCTACGGTGATTGGTAGAAGTCCTATTTTTTTATTAAGTGGTCTTGGAGCCATTGCGGCCATCCTTCTTTTAGTCTTCAAGGATAGTATCTTGGGTTTCGTGGCTAGTATCCAGCTCTCTGCTAACAATATGATACAAGTAGGCGATTGGGTTACAGTGCCCAACTATGGAGCTGATGGTGATGTATTAGAAATAAACTTGACGACTATTAAGGTTCAAAATTTTGATCTAACAATCACAACCATTCCTACGTATGCTTTTATATCTGATTCATTTACCAACTGGCGTGGTATGAGTAATTCGAACGGGAGACGAATCAAAAGAGCTATTTCTGTAAAGATAGATTCGATAGGATTCTGTGATACTGAAATGCTGGAACGGTTTCAGAAGATAGAACTAGTCTCAGACTATGTGGTCCAACGAAAAGAGGAGATCAAAGCGTATAATACTGCAAAAAAAGTGGACACATCTACTCTTGTAAACGGAAGAAACATGACCAACATAGGCGTGTTCAAAGCCTACATAGAGGAGTATTTGATAGCTAATCCCTATATCAATAAAGAGATGATGATTATGGTACGTCAACTTCCTCCTTCAGAAAAGGGTTTGCCATTGGAGATTTATGCTTTTAGTAAAGATAAAAGCTGGAAAGCGTATGAAAGTATAATTTCTGATATATTTGACCACGTATTATCTGTAGCACCCTACTTTGATTTAGAGATATTTCAAAATCCTGCAGGATCAGATTTTAAGAGAGTCGTGGGATAGGTTTATCCGGCTTAGCCGTTTAAGAAAGTGTCTTCTGCTGTATCCTCTTCCGCGGGCAATAGTTTTTCGATATCTGCTGCTGGCAGTGTTTCTACTTTTTTAAGCTTTGATAGCATCATTTTGGTGCGTGTACCTACTAAGGACTCTAGTTCTTTATTGGCCTCATTCAGTTTCCTTTGAGCCTTTTCTAGCACTCCACCAAATTTACCAAACTCCGTTTTTACAGCTCCTAAAATCTGCCAAACTTCGCTACTTCTTTTTTGTATAGCCAAGGTCTTGAAACCCATCTGTAGGCTATTGAGCATAGCAGCTCCTGGAGTAGGTTTGTCATCCCGCATAAATATGCCATAGGGTAGGTTATGTATACTAAAATCTGAGTTGGTAGGTACGTCTATCCAAGTGGTCATAATTTTGCTTTTTTTTATAGTTCGAAGATAAGAAAGGGAAGTTAGTTATTCGGTGTTAGTAGCTTTTTTATCATCACATTCGTTGAGGAGATTTTTCTTACTTTGGTAATACTTCCTATCATTCCCAGAGCTAGTCTTTGCGAACTGATAAGCACGCTTAGCTAAATGAGGATTATATTTTTCAGTACAATGCTGTATTGGTAGGGTTTTTATTTTTCTATCTGGGCAATGAATTTCTCTAATTCTAGTTCATTCTTTTCTCCTGCTATGGTGTGGATGTGACCGAGATATTCCATTCCTAAATAATTGGCAGTTGCTGTAAACGGAAGCCAAAAGGAATCCCCAAGATTACCTCCATTAGATGAGCTAATTACTGCCATACTCTTCCCCCGTAGCTTTCTGCCAAGTTCTTTTTCTATAGTCAATAGATCTGTCAATCTATCTAAAAATACCTTCATAATACCGCTCATAGAATACCAATAAACGGGTGTTGCAAAAATTAACGTATCGTAGGTGTTAAGAATTTTTTGCATTAGTCTTATGTAGTCATCCTCCCTGTTTTTATTTTCATAATCAAAATAACTAAAGTCATAGTCATTTAGATCTATCAAATCCCAATTTGATTTTTGGACGAGTTGATTTGTTAGAGTTTTAGTATCTCCATCATTTCTAGAGCTGCCTACTAGTATGACTGTCTTCATTCAGTTGTTTTGTTTTTCTTTAGCTAAGTCCATTGCTTTACAACCATAGGGTGTTCCTACGGGAATACTACATCACCACATTCACAATTCTACCTGGCACTACTATCACCTTTTTAGGCGGCTTGCCGTATAGCCATTTTTGTACGATTTCGTCAGCGAGTACATTTTTCTCTATATCCTCTTTGCTCATATCAAGCGGGAATTCTAGATTGGTTCTTGTCTTTCCATTGATAGAAATAGGGTAGACCTTACTGCTTTCTATAAGGTGCTTCTTATCAAAAGTAGGCCATGTAGCATCAGCTATGAATCCTTCATTTCCTATGGCATTCCATAGCTCCTCTGTGATGTGCGGTGCAAAAGGATTTAACAATACCAAAACTTGCTCCAATATAGGCTTGCTTGTGCATTTCTGACTGCCGAGTTCGTTTACGCATATCATAAATTGAGCTACAGATGTATTGAGTGACATATTATTTATATCCTCAGTTATTTTTTTGATAGTAGCATGTAAGGTTTTAAGTGATTCTTTGCTTCCCTCGCTATCTGTCCATTGTGTATTTCCATCTTGGTCAAAGAAAAGTGCCCATAGTTTCTTCAAAAAACGATAGGTGCCGTCTATTCCCTTGGTACTCCAAGGCTTGCTGTCTTCTAGTGGTCCGAGGAACATTTCGTAGAGACGAAGTGTGTCCGCTCCGTATTCAGCACAGATATCATCAGGATTGACAACATTAAACTTGGACTTAGACATTTTTTCTACTTGAGTTCTGAGTTTAATTTTGCCATTGGTAGCAATGGACAAAAAGTCAATTGTCTCAAATCTATTGTCTAGCTTCTGGAGTTGAGCGAATTGAGTAGCGTCCAAAGTAGCTTCTTTACTTGCAATGTTTACAGGGACATGTAGTTCTCTACCATCAGCTTTATGCAACATACTCTCCCCCTGAATCATACCCTGATTTACCAATTTCTTAAACGGCTCATCAAACTGAATATGTCCTCTATCGCATAAGAACTTTGTCCAGAATCTACTGTACAGTAAGTGCCCTGTAGCATGTTCAGTTCCACCTATATACAGGTCTACTTGGTTCCAGTATGCTAGGCTTTCTTTTCCTGCAAACTCTTGATCGTTATTCGGATCCATATAGCGAAGGAAGTACCAGCTACTGCCTGCATATCCTGGCATCGTATCGGTTTCTCTTCGTCCCGTTGGTGTGTTTACCCATTCTTCATTATTGGCTAGTGGGCTTTCTCCAGTTCCTTTGGCTTCGTAGCTATCTACCGGTGGTAGTTCTACAGGTAATTCGCTGATTATCGTAGGTACTCCATCTTGGTGTATGATAGGGAATGGCTCGCCCCAATATCTCTGGCGGCTATATCCTGCATCACGCAGTTTGAAGTTTATTTTTCGTGTACCGAATCCTCTTTCTTCTGCTAATTGGATGATAGCTGCGGCTCCTTCTTTCACAGATAGTCTGTCAAAGTTTTCGCTATTCATCAGCTTACCGTACTTAGCATCATAAGGTAATTGGTTTGTTTCTGGATCGTTCGTGGAGACACGAACGGATTCGTTTTGGTCTACTAGGTTCGTGTCCGCAAGAACCTTGCCATCCTTGCTCGTGGGGACACTAGCAAATTCAATCACTTGAATGATATCTATCCCAAATTTTCTTGCAAAAGCGTGATCTCGTTCATCGTGAGCAGGCACAGCCATGATAGCACCAGTGCCGTATACACTGAGTACATATTCTGATATATATATCGGCAGTTTTTTCTGCGTAAATGGATGCAGAGCATACGCTCCAGTGAATACTCCACTAACCGATTTGTCTTTTTTACGTTCTAGTTCAGATTTGTTATTGGCAATAGTAGCATACACCTCTATTGCTGCTTTCTGCTCCGCAGTAGTGATTAAGCTTACCAGTTCGTGGTCTGGTGCCAGTACCATAAAGGTAGATCCGAAAATAGTATCTGGTCTAGTTGTGAATACTTCTATTTTGAGATTTGAGATTTGAGATGTTCTAAGTGAGACGGCTTTGCCATGTCTCATGTCTTTAGTCTCAATTCTAAAGTCTATTTGTGCTCCTTCACTTCGTCCTATCCAGTTGCGTTGCGTTTCTTTTATACTGTCGCTCCAGTCTATACGGTTTAGGCCCTCTAGCAGTCTATCTGCATAAGCGGTGATACGCAAGTACCATTGCTTCATTATTTTCTGGGTTACCTCGTGGCCGCCACGCTCAGAGAGACCATTTTTTACCTCATCATTGGCTAACACGGTTCCGAGTTCTTCGCACCAGTTTACCGTAGTTTCTTTTTGGAAAGCAAGCCTATAGCATTGAAGTACTGCTTCTTTCTCCTGTTTGTTTTTATTCTCCCAGTCTTCTGCGGTGAAGCTTTCTACCTCGTCACCCTTATGCTCTAAGTTCACGTTTCCTTCGTTTTCTAGGATAGTGATAAGGGCATCTATACTTTCAGATTTGTCTGTTTTGGCATTATACCAAGACTCAAATAGTTGGATGAATATCCACTGTGTCCATTTGTAATAGCTTGGGTCTGTAGTACGTATTTCGCGATCCCAGTCATAGCAGAAGCCTATTCGATTAAGTTGCTCTTTGTAGCGAGCTAGATTTTCTTCTGTGGTCACTGCAGGATGCTGACCAGTCTGTATCGCATACTGCTCAGCAGGTAGTCCAAAGGCATCGAAACCCATGGGGTGAAGCACGTTAAATCCATTGAGTCGCTTATAGCGAGATACGATGTCACTGGCTATATATCCAAGTGGATGGCCCACGTGAAGCCCAGCCCCACTAGGGTATGGAAACATATCCAAAGCATAGAATTTTGGTTTATTGTGATCTATAGTAGTTCTATAAATTTGTTTTGCAGACCATTCTTTCTGCCATTTAGTTTCTATCACTTCAAAATCGTAGGTACTCATTGGTTTGTGTTAAGCGGCAAAGTTAGTAGAACGGATATTTATTCGTGGAAATCTTCTTGATTTCTGAGAGTAGGTTATGACCTACTTTTGACCAGTAATGAGGCATTCTAAACCTAAAGGAGTCACCATAGTAGCCACACTATCCGCAGTTATTTTTCTCTTAGGTCTATTAGGGGTTCTGCTGATCAATGCAAACCTTCTTAATAAGCATATTAAGAAGAATGTAGAGCTCACTGTTTTTTTTGTTAGCGATTTGTCAGAATCAGAAGCGAAGCGATTAAGTGACAGTATAGTGCTACTGCCGTTTACGTCTAGCGGAAATTTTGTGAGTTGCGATGATGCTGTTTTTAAGTTTAAGAATGAGATAGGAGAGGACTTTGTAGATGTTTTAGGAGCTAACCCCTTGCCTGCAAGTTTAGAAATTTTGCTAAAAAGTGAGTTTACAGATGAAGCAAGTCTTTACCGTTTGGAACGTGAGATAGGAGCGATCTATGGAGTTTTAGAAGTTAGCTATCCGCATAATGTTTTTCAACAAATAGATAGAAATAGAAGGGTAATTAGTTTCTGGCTACCTGCACTAAGTGTTGTACTCATCATAGTAGCTATAGTACTAATGTCTAACACCATTAAGATACTTATTTATTCTGATCGATTCATTATAAAAAATCAGCAACTGATAGGTGCCAATCAGAAATTTATTTTAAAACCCTACAGAAAAGCATCTCTTAGTTGGACTATCTATAGTTTTTGTATAGGTATTATGCTATTAGTAGGAACTATCTGGTTAATATTTAGCTTGCTCAGCGTTTCTATTGACTTAAATCTGAAAGCTATTGGACTTCATTTTGAACAAAACTGGTATCAATACTTTTTGATGTTATTTTTGCTGTTATTAGTTGTAGCTGCAGTAATTTATTTTACTACCCATTTTGCTACCAAGAAATATTTAAATACACACTCAGATAACCTATATAATTAATAAAAATGGCAAAGGATAAGAAAAATAAAGCAGGTACTACGGCACCACAAGGTCAATTCATTTTTGGTAAGCAAAACTATCAACTGATGCTTATTGGACTTGCAGTTATCATACTGGGCTTTGTGCTCATGTATGGTAAGGAGGGAGATATCTATGATTTTAGAAGAATAACACTAGCTCCAATTGTAGTTATGGCGGGATTCGTTATCGAAATATTTGCCATATTGCGGAAGCCTAAAAGCGAGTAATGAGTATATTGGAGTCTATTGTTCTTGGTATTGTCCAGGGGCTTACAGAGTTCTTACCTGTAAGTAGTAGTGGGCACATAGAGATTAGTCAAGCACTTCTAGGCACAGAGAGCTTAAAGAAACAAGAGGGATTGCTGAGTGTAGTTTTACACGCAGCTACAGCATTAGCTACCATTTTGGTTTTTAGAAAAGATATTGCTACTATTCTGAAAGGTTTGTTCAGTAAAGATGACAAAGAGCAAAAACAGTTCTCTTTGTTTGTCATCATCTCTATGATACCTGCAGCGGCAGTAGGTGTTTTTTTTGACGACTTATTAGAGCAACTTTTTGAGGGCCAATTGGTTTTGGTTTGTTGTATGCTATTACTTACAGGAGTGTTATTGTTTTTTGCAGATAGAGCTAAAATTGAGAGTACAGAGAAATTGACTTGGGGCAAAGCTCTTATTATAGGTATAGCTCAAGCTGTTGCAATACTTCCTGGTATATCGAGGTCTGGAGCCACTATTGCTACTAGCATTTTATTGAAAGTAGATAA
This sequence comes from Bacteroidia bacterium, assembly GCA_041689715.1. GTDB lineage: Bacteria > Bacteroidota > Bacteroidia > NS11-12g > UBA9320 > UBA9320. The sequence continues at coordinate 4,937 of JBDNFQ010000140.1, read as the reverse complement.
AGCTCAGGCTGCACGTTTTTCCTTTCTAATGGTAGTGCCCCTTATTTTAGGTAAAATGGCTAAGGATATTTTAGATGGTAAATTGCAACTTTCAGAGGACTTGGCGATTCCTTTTGCTGCTGGTTTTGTGGCTGCGTTACTTGCAGGTGTAGTAGCCTGCCAATGGATGATATCCATTGTAAAAAAGAGTAAACTATCTTATTTTGCTTACTACTGCTGGTTGGTGGGTAGTGTAGGGTTGATTTATACTTTAGTTTAGTACAAAGTCAGGTACTAATACCATTTGCGGTACATCTACTTGAAAAGTAGAACGCGTACTCAGCTCTTCAAAGGTGTAAAAGCCTTTCATGAAACCATATTCAGACATTAGGGGACACCAAGATTCATACTCGAACTTTTCGCCAGGTTTTAGAACTGGCATCTGCCCAATGACACCGTCACCTTCTACCTCTCGCTCATTATCTAGGCCATCTGTGATAAGCCAGTATCTACGCTGCAGTTGCACAGTGTAGTTCGAGTGGTTTACTATAGAGATATGATAGCTGTAAACATACTGTGCACCTTTCAAATGCTGTTTTTTTTCATACTTTGGACATGCTTCGATCGATATTTGTGTGGCTAGTTCTTCTATCAAGTTATTTTATGTAAATTATATTGCAAGTTAAACACAACATTTTGATTTATGTTGTATTCTTAGTGTCAGTATTTATTTTCGTACCCAGTATATGAGTACTTCTTCTAACCTTATAAATAAAGCAGTAGAGCAGCTTTCTAAATTTCCTGGAATCGGGAAAAAGAGTGCTTTACGTATGGCTTTGCATTTACTTAAAAGATCAGAGGGAGATACCATAGACTTGAGTCAAGCTTTGATTAATCTAAGAACAGAAATACAGTTTTGTAGCCAATGCTATAATCTAAGCGATGATTTACTCTGTAACATATGTAAGTCTCCGAGTAAAGACGATAGTTTAGTGTGTATAGTAAAGGATTTTCAGGATGTTATTGCTATAGAAAATACGGGACAGTATAACGGACATTTTCATGTATTAGGGGGCCTTATATCTCCTGTAGACGGTGTAGGGCCGAGTGATGTGAAAATACCGGAACTTTTTGTAAGAGTTAGTAAAGGTGAGATCAAAGAAGCTATAATAGCTTTTAGTTCTACGCTTGAGGGAGATACCACAGAGTACTACATTGCCAAAAAACTCAGGGCACAAGGTATTAAAGTGTCTACCTTATCTAAAGGTATTGCCGTAGGCGGAGAGCTAGAGTATGCAGACGAAATGACCTTAGCTAGGTCTATTCGCAACAGAGTAAATCTGGAAGATTAATCTGGGTTTATGGGCTGCACAACCATATAACTTGCTGTGATGAAGAAATTCCTAAGAAATGGAATAGCACTTATAAAACCTATCTGTTTTCTTGGCTTCATCCCAAACTTGGTTTCGTAATTTGGATTAATTAACCAGTCCGTCTGTTTTAGTTTACGGTAATTATTTTTCTTTAATACACGGTTGAGCCGATCTATGGAGATGCCAGTATCGTATATTTCTAACATAGCTTCTATCTTAGCCTCTGTTTCACCTATTCCTTTGAGCAAACTTTTATATGCGAATCGAGGTATGATGTGATAGAAAGGTAGCTTAGAAAACAACTTGTTATTTAGCAGTTGTTGGTGTCCGCCAAATGGATTATACCAAGGGGGGAAGCCAATAAAATATAATCCATCTGGCTTTAAGAAATCCCTGCATCTGCCCATAAAGAGCTCTTGATTTGGGATATGCTCTATTACATCTCTGGTTATTATAATATCAAATTTTTCTGGAAATACCGTATCATATATGTCTTCAGCTATTAGCTCAAGGTTGGCTTCGTTTGGATGGTTTGCAAAGAATATTTTCCCGTTTTCTATACGTACTTTAGATATATCTATACCTACGCATCTACATCCTAGATCTAAAAATGGTTTTAGATTTCCCGCTTCACCACATCCTATTTCTAATACCGAACAGTTTTTGTCAACCTTTCTAAGAGAAGAGAGGTATGGAATCACGTACTTCTGCGTAGTGAGTGCTTGCTCGTTAAAATACCGCTTACCGTCTGAATGGCGTTCTTGCATTTATACTCTGGTTATTAGTTTGTTAGTTATCTTGTTTTGCAGTGGTGTCATCTGGTTTTGGGCCATTATTGCCTCTATTTGGTCTATTTGGATTTGGCTTCTTATTCGGGTTGGGTTTTCTACGTTCACCTCTTGGGGAGTCGTCTTTCCTATCTCCTTTGGGCTTTTGATTACCTTGTTGGTCTCTCTGATCGTTGTTTTTTGGCTTAGAATTTTTGAAGCTATTTGGGTTTCTGTTCCCGCTTTTATTTCCACCTTTAGACTTTGAACGATTTTCCTTGTTCTTGTCGTCCATACGGGTAAGATCCGTATCTCCAAGTAGGTCATCTTTAAATTCAAGAGTCTTGAAAGCAATCTCAGCACCTTTAGCTGTATCACTAAGGGTCATAGGAGTTTTACCTCTCTTATTTTCTGCGATTATTTCGTTTACTCTGCCTATATCTAAAGGTATCCAGTCAAAGCTATTTTCATAGCAGTACCAAGCAGTACCTTTTAGGATGTCAATTTTTCGAAGAGAAGCTAATCCAGATTCTGTCTTTAGCTTTATACTATCCGAAGGAAATTCACTTAATTTTTCGGTATAGACTTCTAATTCGTAGTTTAAGCAACACTTTAATCTTCCGCATTGGCCACTTAGCTTGAGCATATTAATAGAAAGATTCTGTATTTTTGGGGCAGACATACTTACTACTTTGTAGTCTGTAAGCCATGTGCTACAACACAGTTCTCTACCGCAGCTTCCTATGCCACCTAGTCTAGATGCCTCTTCCCTATAACTCACTTGCAGCATCTGTATTCTGCTTTTGAAAGAGGATGCATATCGGCGAATGAGTTCTCTAAAGTCTACACGACCTTCTGAAGTGTAGTAGAAAGTTACTTTTTTGCCATCCCCTTGAAACTCAATATCACTTATCTTCATTTTAAGACGAAGCTGAAGTGCTATAGTTCTTGCTTCCTCTAAAGTTTTTTGCTCTTTGTCTTTATACTCTTGGTACTTCTTGATTTCGGACTCAGTGGCAACGCTTTGAATATTACGCATTTCTGAATTGTCTTCTTCTACTCCATGTTTTTTTAAGTGAAGTTTCACCAATTCGCCTGCTAGTGATATTTGACCTACATCATAGCCTACATCGGAGTCTACTATTACGTAATCTCCAGTAAATAGCTCTAAGTCTTTTACATTTTTATAGAATTGTTTTTTACTCCCTTTGAAACGAACTTCTACTATGTTAAATGGTTTATAATCCTCTGGCAACACCATGTCGGTAAGCCAATTGTATACATTTAATTTATTGCAACTGCCTGTACTGCAGCTGCCGTTGTTCCCGCATCCGGGGCTATGACTTCCATTATTAGTTCCGCAACTACCACATCCCATATTTATATATTTTATTTGCTTTTGATTTTATGATTTTTATGAATAATTTAAACAGTCCAACTAATTCATAAGTGTATTATCCACAGTTCAAATATATCTAAAAAAGACTTAAGGTTTTAGTAATACAGCTCGGTGTAGTGTCTAATAAATTTAGTGCCCCATAGGATAGGGTAATCGTTGATGTTTTTTATTCCACTGACCGAGTTTGGTTGCACTGCCATTGCAGCCATATTGAGGCCAGCTCCGCACAGTGCCACTGTGGTTCCTTGTATACGTGGATTTATTTCCAATAGTAAAGGTTTTCCTGCTACATCGCATTTCACCTGTATGCCAATAGGCCCGTCAAGGTCTAAAGAATTTAATATTGCTTCGCAATATTTTATTATTTCTGTATTCTGCTCTATGGTGCCAGCTACGCTAATGCCATTATTCATTTTTCTTCGCAGACGGGGCACTATAAATTTTATTACTCCTTCTACAATTAGACAATCAATAGTATACTCTGCACCAGGCATATACTCCGAAACTAGTAGAGGAGGAAAAGGGTCGGACTGTAAAATGTCGTTTAGCTTTTCTGGTTTTATAAATGTGGTATTCGGTTTGTAGTTAAATAGCAGGTCGCTTTCTTCTACATCTGCGGTCACTATTCTAAATCCTCTACTACCATTAGCAACGCAAGGCTTTATAATAAATTTTTCGTTATTTATTAAATAAGGATTTGAAGCGTTTTTATACTCTTCGTAAGTAGTTGCTATGCTAAATTTGGGTGCTGGTATCTGATTATTTTTTAGGTGGGTGTAGAGTTTTCCCTTATTGTTTGCCACAGCTAAACTCTGTTCGTTACTTACTATTATTTTAATATTATTTTTTGCAAAAAGTGCTTTGTTTTGTGCCAGAGGAATGAGCTCACGAGTAGTTATGGGGAGTACGATGTCTATTTTGTACGCTATGCACTTTTGTAGTAAAGAGTCAATGTACTCAGGGCTATCTCCTGCAGGTACAGTAAAATAGTGATGAGCTAAAAGTTTGCCAGCCGTATGCTCTTGTATGTCACAAGAGAAAAGTGTAATGTCGGTGTTAGACTCTAATATAGCTTTAAGAATGCCAGGTGCCCCAGGAGCTCCACCCCCTGTTACTAGAATGTTTTTTATAGTTTCCATCTCACTACCTCAAATACTTCAGCTAGATTGGCATTGATCTGAATACCTCTATTAAGGGCTAATCCTTTTATGAATTCTGGATTACTATACGGTCTGTGTGCTTGAGATTTATAAAGTTTTAAGGCTTCTATCTTTTTATCTATGTGCCTTTGTTCTAAGGTGATGAAGCACGTGGTATTGAACACTAGGTTATTCCATGGCATTTCGTAACACAATATGCTACCAAATTTAAAAGCTCTTAATCCTTCTTCTGCTATGGTTTTATGATCTTGGTGAATGT
>JBDNFQ010000139.1:0-2181 GCA_041689715.1 Bacteroidia bacterium | reverse complement strand
TCTTCATCTGAGTCAGAAGTTTTAGCTCCTGAGCCTGATACCATAGCGAGTTTATCAAAGCCTCTATTTTTGAGCTGTGTAAAGAGATAATCAGCCGTATCTTTATATACGGTGAAGATGATGACTTTTTGATTGTTCTCATTTGCACCTGTAGCCCGTTTTGCTTTTATCTGCTCTATAAGTACTTCTAGTTTATCATCTGCAGAAGTGTGATTGGTAGGCTTTTTGATTTCGGTGGCTATCTTTTTCTCAAATTTTGCTAGATTGGTACAGAGGGTATCTAGTGATGCTATGTCCTCCTTTAGGTCTTTTTTATACTCCTCTATTTTGCCAGCAGCATCTATATCAGTGAGTGAGATTGGGTTTTTCTTACCTAAGGTAAATTCTGCTAATTCATCCGTTATCTCGTCATCGTCAAAATCATCTTCGGTTGTATTCAGAATACTGTTCTCCTTTGTAGTTTGGTAGAGTTTTATCCTGTCTAGAGCCTTTTGGTGGTGGTCTCTTATTTTACCTACAGTACTGTAGAATGAAATCCACGAGGATTCCAATCTTTTTACCATTAGTATATTTAGCATTTTTACTAAGAAGAATTCCCGTTGTTTTTCATCTTTTAGTACATCTTTTTTAGCCGTAGTGTCATCTTCAGTATAGTACGAAGGCTGATAGCCAGATAGTTTGGGCGGGAAATTCTGAAACAGTTCTTCAAAAGATTCGAAATTGCCCAATTGTGAAGGTGTTACAAAAAGATTAAGCGGCTTATTTTTGAGTGGAAATGTAAGTCCTGTCTCCTGACCTTCTATCATCTTACGTGTACGAGAGACAATAAGCGGATCTGTAAGCTTCACAAAATCGTCTGGGAGTGTGCGTATGAGCTCTGCAAGAGTAGGGTTAGGGTCTGTTCTCCATTTATTGAATGCCTTATTAGCCGTACGAAAAACAGAATCAATGTTTCGTACATCTAGTTTTTCTGAAAATCCTGTTGGTTCTCCCTTTACTAAGAGTTTGAATTGGTTTCGGATATCGTTTAAGGAATTATTGATAGGTGTAGCAGAAAGTAATAATACTTTAACATCTTCATTTTTTTGGAGGATATTTTCCATCAAGAACTGGTAGCGAGAAGATTTATCATTTCGTAGGTTGTGACTTTCATCTATCACTATGAGCTTAGGTCTGTCATTGGTAAAGTATGGATCCGATTTTTCATAATACTTTTCCAATCTTTTCTCATACATGTCCGTATGGAATCGGACAAAATATTCAAGCTTATCTTCTTTAAACCGGGAATCAAAATTTTTATGATATCTTCTCCAGTTATGTTCAAGTTTCTTAGGACATAGTACTACTATCTCATGACCTTGTTGCTGGAAGTATTTCATCACCGCAAGAGCACTCCATGTTTTACCCAGACCTACTGCATCTGCTAGTATAGCTCCATTGTGTTTTTGGAGCATCTTGATAAGGCTGAGCACACCACTCTGTTGGAATGGGAAGAGCGTTTGGTATATCACGCTATTTTCCAGTCTTCCTACTTTACGAGCAAACTCGGGGTCATCCTGTCCTGCTATGAGGTCATGGCCAAAAAGCTCGAAGAGCATTTTATAGTAGATATCCTTGGGTTCGTACTTTTTAAAGAGCTTGCTAATCTCGTCTATCAAGTATTCTTTAAAGTCTTTAGTCGACTCTTTTTTGTTTTCTATTATCGTTTTGTTTTTGTGAGCCTTGGGGTTTGTCCAAAGAGATTCAAACCAATTCATCAAGTCTTTGTATTGATAATTGCCACTGGTTTCTGCAATATTTAGTTCTAAGTTATTATTAAAGTTTCTACCAATACCAGCATCCGTAAGATTAGAACTACCCGAGATGAAGTACTTTTTTCTATCATCTCCGTCTGCTGGTTCAAATAAGTAAAGTTTTGCGTGACAAAAATTTGGTTCCAATGTTTTCACTAAGACCTTTTCTTGTCTTAAGAAATCAACAGCCTTTTGAGCGATATTTTTGAGTTGAAACGCACTAGTCAGTGATATACTTTCATTGAGTAGATCAAGTGGCCGCTCACCTTCCAAACCTGTTTTTACAATGTCGCCAAGCACCATTCTGTATTCTTGGACCGTAGCATTTATTTCATCACTTATAAATGCGAGAGCACCTACGGTAAAGTAACCTGTAACTATATCCATA
>JBDNFQ010000138.1:0-2408 GCA_041689715.1 Bacteroidia bacterium | reverse complement strand
GGAAAAGCCATACGAGCAGAATTTGTACAACATTTTGAAAATCCAGAACGTTTGAAAACTAAGGATGCAGATGGTAACTCAAAAGAGAATGCTTTTAGCCGCATTACAGACTGGTTTGAGCGAGGAAAAACAATAGAGCTACCTAGTGACGCTAGTGATAAAGAATACCAACGCATACTCAATAGTATAGATGGCCTAGCTCTCTTCGTAGACGAGAATATGCAAGAAGCTAGACCACTAGAAAAACATCTATGGATGGAGTTTGTGCTGCACGGTCTAGCAGAATACTCAAAACTAAGCAAAAACCAACTAGACGAAGGTTTAGAGTTTAAAGACTTATTTGGAAGTATGTTGAACTTTGACCAATAACTATATTTAACCAATAACTGAAAGAGGCTCTCCCATTGAAATCAATGTTAGAGCCTCTTTTTTTGTATCGGTACATAATCATCAAACAAAATGACAAATAGCACAATTCAATTTTAGAATGATTTTTCAGGATATATGAGCTGTTTTTACATACTTGCAACCTAAGTGAACAATCACATTTACATACTATCTGGTTTAGGGGCAGATGATCGTGTATTCTCGAGAATTAACTTCCCAGAGAATCACACTCACCTCGCATGGATAGAAAATAAACCTAACGAGAGTTTACAAGGATATGCTGCCCGCATGGCTCAGAAAATAGAGCATCCGAATCCCATATTAATTGGACTAAGTTTTGGTGGTATAGTAGCTCAGGAAATCACAGCTGTAATTCCTATAAAAGAATTAATCCTAATTTCTACCATTCGAACTGTGAAAGAAAAGCCAAGGTATTTCAGTCTTGTAGCTAAACTAGGATTGGTGAACTATATGCCTGATTTCCTACTAGCTAAGCCAAACATATTTATTGCTTACGCATTTTCATTGACTGCCAAAAAAGATAAGGAGGTACTCCAGTCTTGCTTTGATAATACCACTACAATGCATATGAGATGGGCAATGAGCCAGATAGTAAACTGGACAGGAGTAACATCTAACACCCCAACGTTTCAGATTCACTCACGACAAGATAGAATATTTAGGAGAGGAAAAAACTTAGCAGACGCTTATATCAATGGCTGTCACTTTGCGGTGTATACTAATGCAAGTGAGTTAAATGAGATACTCAGTAATAAGCTTAATTGATGTTCACATTTCGACTCCACTCAATGTGACATCGACTACGCTATATGTGAGATCAACTCAGTTCAATATGACACTAAACCTACTCAAAATAACATTAATCCATCGCCTCTATCTTCTTCAAGACAGCATCTGCTTCAGCAGCTTTAGCATCGGAGGCAGTTCTGTTCACTGTACTTAGCTTATGCGTTTCTGATAGTAGTTTTTCATACTGCTCTTCTAGCTTCTCTTTCTCTGATTTTTTTTTGAATAATCCAAACATATACATTTAACAGATAGTAAGACTTTTAGATTTACAGATCTTTTGAAATACCATTCATTAAATAGAGAATAAAAACATGTGACTATTTCTTACGTCTGCCATGATCAAAAAGACCTTCTTGTCTTCCGCGTTTTTTCTTCCCATTCTTTTTTTCGAAGCCTTGCATATCATCTTGCATAGCCGAACAATGCTTCGGTTTACAAGATGATACTCCTGTGAGTAGAAATGCTCCTAGTGCAATCAAGAGAATAGTTTTTTTCATCTTGACAAAGTTAAGGTATTTTAAAGAGGGAATAGTATGAAACCAAAAAACCGCCAATGACTTATGCCATTGACAGTTTTTACTTCTGACTAATTGCTCTATTAGAAGAATTTTATTTAGCGTCTGCTACCAACTTTAACTCAAATTGTATAGCGTCATTTATAAGGTAATCTCCTAAGTTTTTAAAGAAATTACCGCTATTATATGTAACACCCCAAAGTGTTCTATCTATAGCAAATGATGCGGTAGCAATTAACTTACCAGCCTCTGTCTGTACAAAATATGGCACCGTAATAGCTTTGGTTACCTCCTTGATAGTAAGATTGCCTGTAAGGCTATCTTTAGAAGCACTTATTATTTCAAAAGACGCAGTTGGATATCTTTCTACTTCAAAGAAATCACCTGTTGTCAAATGACCTAAAAGCTTAGCTTTTGTTTCTTCATCTATACCTTCATCAGCAACAGTCAATTTAGTAAGATCTATCACAAAATTACCCGCAGTTAAAGCTCCGTCTGCCATAGCCAGTTTTCCCTCTTTTATAGCTACAGTACCTGAGTGAGAATCACCACTTGGCTTAGTCCCTTTCCAAGATACCGTACTTTCTTCTTGATTTACGGCATACTCTGTGTTAGACTCTGCTGCAGTTGCAGCTTCTTTAGCATCTCCGGCATCTGCAGTAGATGCACCAGAACCGCACGCCATGAAAACTATGG
>JBDNFQ010000137.1:0-11220 GCA_041689715.1 Bacteroidia bacterium | reverse complement strand
CTGTAGGTTTTTCTAAACTGAACTCAGGAAATTCGGAAGTTCAATTGAGCCAAAAGGCAACACTATCACTTGCTGACTTAAAATCAAAAGAAGTTTGCAGAATAGTAGCTTCTCGTTCGCACAGGAATCAAGAAACGGAAGATTTTATAGCTTCGTGTAACAATACCGACATCGTATCAATGGGCAGTTCGTTGAAATTTATGGTATTGGCGGAAGGAAATGCAGATGTGTATCCTCGTTTTGCACCAACCATGGAATGGGATACGGCTGCAGCAGATGCCGTTTTACGCGGTCTGGGGTATAGTGTATTCAAAGTTTCTGAAAACGCTGAGATATCCCAAAGTTCAATTGATTACAACAAGGAAAGCCTATTGAATCCTGATTTTATTTGCTTTTGAACAGCAGTATGGAAAATATACAAATGGTCGATTTGCAGTCTCAGTACAAGAGGCTCAAGCATAAAATAGACCCTGCTATGGCTTCGGTTATAGATTCTTGTGAATTTATAAAAGGCACAGCACTCCAAGAATTTGAGATTAATCTCGCACAGTATCTAGGTGTAAAACATGTTATTGGTGTTGCAAACGGAACAGATGCTCTGCAGATAGCTCTTATGGCTCTTAATCTCCAACCAGGCGATGAGGTTATAGTGCCTTCATTTACCTATGTGGCTACTGCGGAAGTAATAGGACTACTCGGTTTAGTACCGATACTGGTAGATGTAGATGCGGATACTTTCAATATGGACGTAGAAGTGGCTAGACAAAGTATTACACCCAAGACCAAGGCGATAGTACCTGTTCACTTGTATGGACAAAGTGCTCCAATGGAGGAGATAATGCAACTAGCCGCCGAGCATAGTCTATTTGTAATAGAGGATAATGCTCAAAGCATAGGGGGAAGCTATATATTGAATGATGGCAGGAAAGTAAAAACGGGTACGCTTGGCGATATTAGTTGCACTTCTTTTTTTCCTAGTAAAAACTTAGGGTGCTTTGGCGATGGAGGTGCTGTGATGACCAATGATGATGATTTGGCTCAAAAAATGAGAGTGATAGCCAATCACGGTCAATCAGAAAAATATATACATAGGGTACTGGGAGTAAATAGTAGGCTAGATACCTTACAAGCAGCCATACTCAATGTGAAACTGGAGGAGTTAGATGATTTTGTAACTCGAAGACGAGCAGTCGCCATGAGATACGACCAATATCTAGGCGATATCAATGAAATTTACATTCCGGATACTGCTTCCTATTCTACTCATGCATACCACCAATACACTATTAGAATAACCAATGGTAGTAGAGATGAGCTGCAAACCTATCTTAAATCAAAGGGCATTCCTGCTATGATTTATTATCCTATTCCGCTGTATAAGCAGGAGGCTTTTGCAGCCTATTATTCAGGTAATGAGCATACCAATACAGAGTTGCTTTGCAAGGAAGTGATATCGCTTCCCATACATACAGAGATGACTGAGGAGACTCAAGCTTATATAATGCAATCCATACAATCGTTTTTTTGAATAGCCTATGAGTACAATAAAATTTGGTATAATAGGGTGCGGGCACATAGGCAAACGCCACGCTACTATGGTGCAAATCAATAGGGAATGCGAGCTGGTAGCTATGAGCGATACCGCACCCAAAGAAAATTTAGGTTTAGCAGAGTTTAATGTACCATTCTATACTTCTGCAGCAGAGATGCTAGCCCAGGAGCCTTCTATAGACATTGTGTGTATTTGTACGCCCAATGGTTATCACGCTGAGCAAGCTAGTCTATGTTTAGATCAGTATAAACATGTGGTCATAGAAAAACCAATGGGACTATCTAAGGCTAACTGTGAAGAGCTTATTTTTAAGGCACTTAATGTGTCCAAAAACGTATTTTGTGTCATGCAAAATAGATATTCTCCCCCTTCTGCTTGGTTAAAAGAAATGGTGAGTTCTGGCAAGTTAGGGGATATATATACGGTGCAGGTAAACTGCTACTGGAATAGAGACGACCGATACTACTATAAAGAAGGCAAGAAGCATCCTTGGAAAGGGAGTCTAGCTTTGGACGGAGGGACACTGTACACTCAATTCTCCCATTTTGTAGATCTAATGTATTGGATTTTTGGAGATATATCAGATATCCAGGCTAAGTTTAATAACTTCTCCCACAAGCATTCTATAGAGTTTGAAGATTCTGGTGTAGTCTCGTTTAATTTTGTAAAAGGGGGTATGGGTTGCCTCAACTACTCAACTGCAGTTTGGGATAGTAACCTAGAAAGCAGTGTCACGGTAATAGCGGAGAAGGGTAGTGTAAAAGTAGGGGGACAATACATGAATGAAGTGGAGTATTGTAACATTAAAGACTACGAATTTGAAGCATTACCTCCCAGTAATCCAGCTAACGACTATGGGCACTATAAAGGATCTGCCAATAACCATCCCTACGTTTTCGAAAATGTGGTAGATGTGATCAAAGGAAGAAAACCAATAGCTACCAATGCCTTAGAAGGATTAAAGGTAGTAGATATTATAGAACGGATATATGCGTGTAAGGAGTTTAAAGGTTTAGAAGTTTTCCGCCACGGCGGACAAGAAGTTTAAGAAGTTTAGAGTTTAAAGTTTGAGGGTTTAGGAGGTTTATAAGTTTATAGTTTAAAAGTTTAAAGTTTAAGAGATGTTTGCATTTGAAAAATTATTAGTATGGCAAAAGAGTGTAATTATGGTAAAGGAGGTTTACCAACTTACGAAGCAATTTCCTAAAGAAGAAAAGTATGGAATAACTTCTCAAATTAGAAGGTCCGCTTTATCTGTGAGTTGTAACTTAGCAGAGGGCAGTGGTAAGATATCTAATAAGGACAAAGCTAATTATACGACTATTGCTTTTGGAAGTTTGATGGAAACAATGAATCTCCTTATAGTAGCTAGTGAAGTTGAGATGATGACCAAAGAGCGAGTCAATGTTTTTAGAATACAAATTAGCGAAATATCAAGAATGCTATCGTCATTAAGAACAGCTCAATTGAAATGATTTTTTTTAAAGAGTTTAAGGTTTATGAGTTTAAGGTTTATAAGTTTATAGTTTAAAAGTTTAGAGTTTAAACTAGCGTAGCGACTAAACTTCTCAACTAGCGAAGCGACTAAACTTCTCAACTAGCGAAGCGAAGTGCTGATAATTTCTCGATACAATTTTTCTCATTTCAATCGAAAAACCACTCGAACGGACACCGATCATAATCGAAGTGCTACCGTCCTTAAGAATAATAAACCTTAAAGCCCTAAACCTTTAAAACATAAACCCTATAAATTAACAAAAAAAATGAAAGGAATAATACTCGCAGGAGGATCTGGCACACGTCTTTATCCTATCACTAAAGGTATCAGTAAGCAGCTAATGCCTATTTACGATAAGCCTATGATATACTACCCATTGTCTATACTAATGCTGGCAGACATCTCGGATATACTTATAATCACCACACCAGAAGACAATGAACAGTTTGTTCGTCTCCTGGGCGATGGGAGTACGCTAGGGTGTAGTATTCAATATGCTATACAAGAAGTGCCCAATGGCTTAGCACAAGCATTTGTCATAGGAAAAGAATTTATTGGCTCAGATTCTGTTGCGTTAATACTGGGAGACAATATTTTTTATAAATCAGGAATGACTAATCTATTAGCAGAGTGTAAAAACCCGCATGGAGGTATCGTTTTTGCTTATCAAGTGACAGACCCTGAGCGGTATGGTGTTGTAGAGTTTGACGATGAGTTCAAAGCATTGAGCATAGAGGAAAAACCTACCAATCCCAAGTCCGATTATGCCGTGCCTGGACTCTACTTTTACGATAACAGTGTGGTAGAAGTGGCGAAAAACTTAAAGCCTTCCGCTAGAGGTGAATATGAAATTACAGACATCAATAAATACTACTTGGAAGAGGGAAAACTACAAGTACAGGTTTTTGACAGAGGTACCGCATGGCTAGATACAGGCACGTTTGATTCATTGCACGATGCATCTGAATTTGTACGAGTAATAGAAAAAAGACAAGGCTACAAGATAGGCTGTATTGAAGAGATCGCCTATCGAAAAGGTTTTATCAATAAGGAGCAACTACTAACCCTGGCACTTGCCATAGAAAAAAGTGGATACGGAGTGTATCTGAAGAGAGTTGTAGGGCAAAAGCTCGTTTAAATGCAATTTTCGTATCGATACTGCAGTATTTTGTCTAGTATAGTAGAACCTTAAGCGTATAACCCGTCCCACATTTATCAAAATAAGTACTACTTTGTACATTAATTTAGAATCTAGTGAAATTAACGAATAGAATAAAACAGTCCATCTTACTCCTGTGTATCTTATCAGTAACGTACTATGCTGATGCTCAAACTACATTATCTCAAGAACTACAAGCAGAAAGAGCTGTAGAAGAGTTGAAAGATAAAGGAATTGCGGAAGATGAAGTAAAGAAAGCTTTAAAGAAAAAGGGGATAGACCTAGATAATCTAAAGCCGGAACAATTGGCGACACTTGAAGAGGATATAAAACTAGTTGTTTCCGAATTGGAATCAGAGAAAGGAGATACAGCTCAAGCATTTGTAGATGCCACTACTACACTGACTACAGGTGTAGATAGCCTAATGAAAAAGGAGTTGAAAGAAAATGTAGGTGAGAATACGGAAGACATCAGCCAAGATATGCGGGAAGGAGCAAGCTTAGAAGAAGCTTTATCTAATGATTTGTCTGAGAAATTATCAAAAAAATATACTGTAAAGACCAATATCTTTGGGCATCATATTTTCTATGATAAAAGTGTTGGCTTGTTTACCACCACTTCAAGTTCTACTACACCAAACACCTACGTGTTGGATGTGGGTGACAAGATAGCGATTAATATATTTGGAGCATCGCAGGCAGATCTTTTATATGAAATAGAAGAAGATGGTTTTATTCGCCCTAAGGGGATGTATAAGATCTATCTGAAAGGAGTTACCATAGGCAAGTCCAAAGAACTGCTTAAAAATAGGTTTAGACAGGCCTTTATGTTTTCAGACGGTCAGTTCAATTTAGATTTACATACTGCTCGTACTATAAACATAAATTTATTTGGTGAAGTAAATCAACCCGGTTCGTACACTATTTCTGCTTTGAATACAGCTCTTAATGCGATCATAGCCGCAGGAGGAATTACTTCAGAAGCAGGTATTAGAAATATTAGAATAATCAGTAATGGGAAAGAACGCATACTAGATGTATATGATTTTGTAGCTAATCCCAAAGTGATGTACGATTATTACCTCCACGATAACGATATTATTTATGTATCTAAATGGAAAAAACTCGTAACTGCGAGTGGGGCAGGTTTTAAGAATAAGGGAAGATTTGAACTGCTCGAAGAGGAAGGAATAAAAGACCTCTTGATCTATACACAAGGGTTACATAGCAAAGCATACACGTCGGTAATTCAGTATACTACCTTTGATGGAGAAGAGCAGATCTTCAAAAACTATGCGTTAGACGAAATGACGAATGGGAATCTTGCTTTGCAAGATGGTGACGTCATTCATATTGGCACCTCCTCTATTGCTTATGAAAATTTCGTTCAAATAGATGGAGCCGTACGGCATCCAGGCAGGTATGAGTTCAAAGAGGGAGACAAAGTCTCCAACTTGCTAGCATTAGCCTATTTGGAAGAGGAAACCTTTTCAAAACTAGCCTACCTAAGGAGAAAAAACACAGATGGTACCTTTAAACTTATCCGACTGTATGTAGCTGAAATAGTAAATAACCCAAGCTCTGAGTATAATATCGCGTTGCAGAAAGAAGACGTTATCAGTCTGTATGGCAAGGCTTCATTTGTAGATAAATATAATTTCAGTATAGGGGGTGCAGTGCGGTCTCCCAATACCTATTTTTATGATCCAGAAGATAATATTACCATCTATGACGCGATTATGATGAGTAAAGGCCTCAAGGCCAATGCCACCGAATTTGGTTACATTATCGGAGCTCCTACCGACAATAATCTAGAGAGAAAATATACGGTCATCAATTTATCTGAAATCATGTCAGACCCCAGCAGTGCATCTAACTTTAAAATAAAGGCAAAAGATAGGATAGTAATTCCGGCTAAGGAGCACTACATGGAGCAATTTACAGTGAGCATCAGTGGGTCTGTCAAAAAACCAGGAGAGTTTGTTTATGACTCTACATTGAGTGTTAAGGATATGTTGATCATGGCAGGTGGTCTACGGTTAGAGGCTGCTACCAATAAAGTAGATGTTTTCCGTTTGAATATAAATGAAAATGAACCAACAAAGACAATTGCCACTACGTTAATCCTGAATAGAGAGTTAGAACCTTACAATCAATCGTCAGAAGTAGTCTTACAGCCTTATGACCATATTGTGGTAAGAAGTACACCGGAGTATGAACCTATAAAATATGTACATATCAATGGAGAAGTTAGGTTTCCTGGTTTGTATGCTATAATGGAAGATAATGAGACCATTAGTTCACTAGTAGAACGGGCTGGAGGTATTACAGCAGAAGGCTTTCCAGAGGCAGCAAGCTTTTTGAGAAACCAAGATAACGTCGGCTATGTGGTGACCCGAATAGATAAAGCGATTGCGGGAAGAGGAAAGTATGATATCACGCTAAAACGAGGGGATGTCCTAACTATACCCAAACTCATAGATGTAGTAAAAATTGATCGTTTTGGAACGAATGCCAGTGATATGTACTCACCCAAGACCTTGGGCGGAGATGATACGAGCAGCACCTTAAACTTGGTGGTAAACTATCGAAACAAAAGAGCTAAGTGGTACATAAAAGAGTTTGCAGGTGGTTTTGATAATCAGGTAGTAAAAAGGTCGAAAACGAAAGTTATTCATCCCAATGGTCAAACAAAGAAGACCATAGCACTCGGTATTATCAATATATATCCAAAGGTGAGGAGGGGCTCTGAAGTAGTACTCGCTCCAAACAAGAGGTACCTGAAGCAACTTGAAATACAGAAAAGACGAGACGAAGGATTGCCGACAGAGCAAAAAGAGAAAATGAGTATTACCGAAAGACTGATGAGTTTGCAGGCTATTATGACTGTGGCTACCAGTACGGTCACCACCACTATTACCAGTTTATTATTAATCAAACAATTGTAAGATGGAAGAAGAACAAGGATTAGATATACAAAAAGGAATAGACTCCAGTACAGCACTACTGTCTCTAGCCACTGCTGCCATTACTACCATGATTTTAGCCGATAGATTATAATTCAAAAGGGTAGGTACATGAATATAGTGGGTGATAGAAAGATGAAGAAAGCTACTCAAGCTAAAATTAGCCTTGTACGGATAATTTCGGACTTATTATTAATTAGGTAACCATATGACAGAGGAAACTCAAGATAAAAAGTTAAATATGCCAGAAATACTGGAAACAGTAAAGTATTTCTGGGCTGAGGTTTGGCTTCGTAAAGGGTGGATTATGCTGTCCGCTATATTGTTTGGAATTCTTTTCGTTGTGCTAGCATGGCTTACACCACGTTACTATCCTGCTCCACTCACTTTTACCGTAAATACGGATGAAGGAGGTGGAGGCGTAAGCGGTATGATGGCAGTTTTAGGGGAACTAGGAATGGGCGGCGGTCAAACTGCCAGTAACTATGAAAAGATAGGAGCTTTGGCGAAAAGCAGAAAAATTGTAGAACAAACGCTCAAGACCAAAGTGAAATATGACGGGAAACTAGAGTATTTGGGAAATATAGTATTGGATAGTTATCAGATCAAATTTGATGACGACGCATTAGCTAAAATTAGATTTAGTGACACAATTACTATAGTAAATAATGCTGCCTACGAAAAGGTCTTAAAGAAAACGTATTTGGTGGTAGTAGGTGATGAGGAAGATCCGGGTCTATTAGCCTATGACTATGATGATGAAAGTACGGTGATCACACTAAAAGCATTAGCTAATAGTCCTAGATTATCTATTATATTAGCACAAACACATTATCAAAACTTGAGTAATTACTATATAGCGAATAATATATCCAAACAGCGTGAAACCTATAATCTAGTAGCTGCAAAAAACGATTCTATTTACGGAGAGTTAAGAGCAGCAGAAAGTGGACTAGCTCGTGTCTCTGATATGAATCAAGGCTTAGTGCTCAATCAAAGCAGGTTACCTAGCATACGATTAGAAAGAAAAGTAGAAATGCTTTATATTATGTATGGCGAGGCTCTTAAAAACAAAGAAACTGCCCAATTTATGCTAAACAATGCCACACCCTATTTTGGGGTAATTGATACTCCAATTGAGCCTATACAGGTGCAAGGTGCATCTAGAGCAATGGGCCTACTAAAAGGTGGAATAATAGGATTACTACTAGGAATGGGATTAGTAATCGGCAGACGATATGTGCTAGACGAAATTGTTGTTTAGGTAGTTGGCGTATTGGCGTATTAGCTTATTGGCGTATTGGGGTATTAGGGTTTTGGGGTTTTGGCGTATTGGGTATTTGGCTTATTGGGGTATTGGCGTATTTGGCGTATTAGGTTTTTTGCGTATTGGCGTATTTGGCTTATTGGGGTATTAGGTATTTGGTGTATTGGCGTATTAGCTAGTTAGCAGATTATCCAAACTACCCAATACGCTAACCACCCAACACGCTAACCCGCCACCCAATCCGCCAAAGCAAAGCGACCCAATCCGCCAAAAGGCCAAAGCGAAGCAACCCAATCCGCCAAAGCGAAGCAACCCAATCCGCCAAAGCAAAGCGACCCAATACGCCAAAGCGAAGCGACCCAATACGCTAACCACCCAACACGCCAACCCGCCAAAGTAAAGCGACCCAAAAAAAAATGAGAGACTTTAGAAAGTTAAATATATGGAGTGAAGCAATTGAATTTGCAGTTTCAATTTATGCAATCACATCAAAATTTCCGGACCATGAAAAATTTGGTTTGAGATCGCAACTAAATAGAGCGAGTGTCTCTATACCTTCAAACATTGCTGAAGGTTCCCGAGGAAGTGACAAAGAGTTTAAACAGTTTCTAAATATTGCCCTAGGATCTTCGTTTGAAGTAGAAACCCAATTGATTCTTGCAAACAGAATTGGATATATAACCGATGAATTAAGTAAAGAATATATTGATAGATTAAACATACTTCAAAAACGAATAAATGCATTCAGAAGCACTCTATAAGCTCGCCATTCGCCGCGGCGAATTGGCGTATTAGGGTTTTGGCGTATTGGGGTATTGGGGTATTAGGTATTTGGCTTATTGGGGTATTAGCTAGTTAGCAGATTAGCCAAACTACCCAATACGCTAACCACCCAACACGCTAACCCGCCACCCAACACGCCAAAGCAAAGGGACCCAATAAAACGTTAAAAAAAACATGAAAAAAGCTTTAATAACAGGAGTAACAGGACAAGATGGGGCTTACCTATCGGAGTTTTTATTGAAAAAAGGGTACGAGGTTCACGGCATGAAACGAAGGTCTTCCTTATTGAATACAGATAGAATAGACCATTTATATCAGGATCCCCATATCGATAATAGAAAATTCATTCTCCATTATGGGGATATGACGGACAGTACTAATATTACGAGACTTATTAAAGAAATTCAACCAGACGAGATTTATAATTTGGCAGCAATGAGTCACGTGCACGTATCTTTTGAAATGGCCGAATATACAGGCAATGCCGATGGACTAGGTACCTTACGCATACTCGATGCTGTACGCTTATTAGGACTAGAAAAGAAGACTAAAATTTATCAAGCCTCAACCTCTGAGCTGTATGGATTAGTGCAAGAAGTGCCCCAATCAGAAACTACACCCTTCTATCCTCGCAGTCCCTATGCAGTGGCCAAAATCTATGCGTATTGGATTACAGTGAATTATCGGGAGGCGTATGGTATGTTTGCTTGCAATGGAATTTTATTCAATCACGAGTCGCCATTAAGAGGAGAAACTTTTGTAACGCGTAAAATAACACGAGCAGCATCGCGAATAGCTCTTGGCTTACAGGATAAGTTTTATTTAGGTAATCTAGACGCAGAAAGAGATTGGGGACATGCCAAAGATTATGTAAGAATGATGTGGATGATACTGCAAGCAGAGGAAGCGGAAGATTGGGTTATTGCTACGGGTATAACTACTAAAGTAAGGCAATTTGTGAAACTAGCTTTTGCTGAAGTGGGTATAGCATTAGAGTTTAGGGGCAGTGGAGTTAATGAAAAGGCGTTTGTTTCGGCTTGTACTAACGATATGTATACACTTGAAATAGGTAAAGAAGTATTGGCCGTAGATCCTAAGTATTTTAGACCTACAGAAGTAGACTTGCTTATAGGTGATCCTACCAAAGCAAATAAAAAATTAGGTTGGATACCTGAGCATGATTTGTCATACGTAGTTAAAGATATGATGGCGAGCGATATTAGACTTATGAAAAAAGAGCAGTTTTTAAAGGATGCTGGATATGAAACTTTAAACTACTATGAATAACAACTCAAAAATATATGTTGCTGGACATAGAGGAATGGTGGGGTCTGCTATATGCAGAAAATTGGAGTCTGAAGGATATACCAATTTAGTACTGCGTACTTCCAAAGAATTGGATCTTCGTGATACGCAAGCAGTCTCAGAATTCTTCTATGCTGAAAAGCCAGAATATGTTTTTCTAGCAGCGGCTAAAGTAGGAGGCATACACGCCAATAATATATATAGAGGAGAGTTTTTGTATGACAATTTGATGATTCAAAACAATGTCATTCATCAGAGTTACGTGCACGGAGTTAAGAAGCTATTGTTTTTAGGTTCATCATGTATTTATCCTAAAAATGCTCCACAACCGATGAAAGAAGAGCATTTACTTACAGGATTACTTGAGCCTACCAACGAACCCTATGCCATTGCTAAGATTACAGGGATAAAAATGGTAGAGAATTATGCACGTCAATACGGATGTAATTTTACGGCAGTAATGCCAACGAATTTATATGGCCCCAATGACAATTACGATTTGCAAAATTCTCACGTGTTGCCAGCGTTATTAAGGAAATTTCATGAAGCCAAGTTAGAAGGACTGAGCGAAGTCGAAGTGTGGGGCAGCGGAAAACCCTTACGAGAGTTTATGCATGTAGATGATTTAGCAGATGCAAGTCTATTTGTAATGCAAAACTACGATCACTGGCAGTTTCTGAATGTGGGCAG
>JBDNFQ010000136.1:0-6268 GCA_041689715.1 Bacteroidia bacterium | reverse complement strand
TATAAGAATGGCAGTATCTTCCACCAAATAGAATATCAAGTATTGGCCTAGAATATACTGTCTTACATTTGAGAGATATTCAGGTTTTAGGCTGCCAATTTTAGGTGCTTTTGCGATAACTCCAAACGCAGCATCCAATTGATAAATGAAGGCGTCTGCATTTAAAGGGTTTTGTTTCACTAGGGATATATAGTGCCATATATGATACAAATCTTCTTTTGCTTGCTTAGTTTTATCAACTTGTAGCATCTTAGTGCGAGGCTCTTTCCTTTGCCTCTGATAGAAAAGAATCTTTGTCCCAAATTCCACCATTCCCACTGTCTATACCACGTTGTATCTCATGTTTAAAATAGGCATTACGAAGTTCAGTTTCTTTCTTCTGCTGCTCTAGGAGTCTAAGCCCACTTCTAATCACTTCACTTGCAGAGTTGTACTGTCCTGATGTCACTAAGGACTCTATCAGTTCATCGTAATGTGGATTTAATGAAACGTTCATAATGCAAATATAACGACAAATAACAATAATTGTTATTTGTGCTAGACTGCAACAAAATAGTGAGAGTATGCAGCGTAGTGAAAAACAGAAAAATATATGAACCTAATTAGGTTCTGTCATAGACGTTCAGGATGACAAATTGAGTTTGTCCCGATAGCTATCGGGATGAGTTTGTATTTGAGTTTGAGTTCATCTCGATACCCATCGGAATGAAACTCCCCTACTCCTTCACAAAGCGAGTTCTATACACCTTCCCATTATGCATAACGTGTATCAGATACATACCAGTAGGCAGTGACGACACATCCACAGCATCTGAATGTACTTGTGTGCTGAGCACTTGTATACCATTCATAGTATGTATGGTAACTTCACCTTGGGCTAAATCTTTGAGGTAGAGTACATCAGCGGCTGGATTTGGGTATAGGAAAACTCCCCTCTAAAACCGCCCTAAAACTTGTCCGCCAACTCGGAGGATACAGATGGGGTGGGATGCGGAGAGAAAAGGGTGAAAAAAGGGTGAAAAGTGAGTGTCGGCGTGGGTTTGGAGTGGGTTTGTGTGAGTGTGGAAAAGTATTGCTATTGAAGGATTCTATCCAGAGTGATTTTTTTTGCTTTATGTCTTCTTAAAGTAACCATAGTTGAATCTCTATATGGCATTTTAAATATAATACTATCCTTGGAATATGGATATCTTTGTTTTATTAATAAACTATTGCACTTTAGTACAACCTCATTTTGAACTTCATATAAGTCATTTACAATGTTTCTTATCTTATATCGCTCTTCTCGAATTATATAACTAAGCTTAGGACAGCTAAACTTGATAAGAGTCAATGTATAATCTTTAGCCAAAGGCAATTCTTCTCTTGGCAATAAAAATACTGTCTGAGTAGAATCATAAGTCAAAAAATTCATCCTAATTTCGTTAATACTGACCTTATCAAAGGTTCTATCACCGTACACAATTACTTTTATATTATCATTTTTAATCTCGCTCCTCATTTCGTCAATTTTTGAACTAATGGAGTCACTTGCTGTGGATTCAAGATATATACTATCATCAGTCACTGTGTAGTAACCCTTAGAAAAGACATCCCCATTAAACCAATCTAAAACCTTAAACTCGAAATAGTTGCTGTCAGGATAAAGTATTATTTCTCTAAATCCAATCTTATCTAACATTTGGACACCTGTTGTATTTGAAAAAACAATTTTTCTACTTTTACACGAAGTAGTCAGAAAAAAAATCAAAAAAATTGTCGTTACTACTTTTGAGGATTGTTCCATAATTCTAAAATATTTATTGCTTTTACGGCAGAATACGGTTGCTTATCATATTTAGGCGACAAATTTCCCAGTTTAGAAAAGACGTTTGAATAACCAGCTTTTGTATTTTGATCTATCCCTATCTTATGAATGGTTTTCAAAGCTGAGATTGATGTGTTGATAAGATCATTTTTAGGATTATTATTAATAAATGCACAGTTCACTATTATTCCATTTCTGCTTGTGCCGATGGAATAGTGACAATCATTAAACGTACACCCAGTGATAAAGAAATCAGACACTCCATTAACTGAAATGCCTCCTGATTTACTAAAGATACAGTCTTTAACTATAGGTAAAATATCTGTTTCCAGAGCGATAATGTCAGCGTTGTTAGTTCCTTCAAATACACTATTTTTAAAAGTACAGTTAACTATCAACCCTTGTGAACAGTTTCCTACAAGTCCTATATTTTTACCAAGACCACATGCTCCATAAGTAGCTTCGAAGGTACACGAGTCCAGCACACCCGACCAGTCTAACAACTTCATAACCTCACACCCATTGCGATAAAAAGTGCATTTTTTAGCACTCCCGCCATTACCTAATTGCAATGCAAAGAACAGATTATCCTCAAAGTAACAGTTGGATATATTTGGAACAGAATCATTACTTACGTTACCAATACTTACACCCATCCTATTATTTCTAAACTCACAGTCATCTATCAGAATATTCCCGCCATATGAGATAATACAATTGACACTTACTTGATTTAGATCATACTTGGCAAACCTTACATTCTGTCTAAACTTAGACCCAATTATAAGCATGTCATTGTCTTGAGTACGGATACAATACCTATGGCGAAAGAAATCACTATTCCGTATCACAATAGGAGAAGAATACAGACTATTTATTGCTGCGTAAGATTGTCTTCCGCTTTGTCCATTGCTATTTACCCAGTTATAACTTCCTCCTGTTGTATACGAAAAATTACAATAATCAAATCGATTAGTATCAGAAGTAGCTTTATTTATAATTATTACTCCACCCCATCCTTTCAATGAATCGGTACAGGTCAATGTTATTGGACTTGCGACAGTACCTTCACTATTTATATTTCCTCTTACGATAAGCTTTATAGTATCGGCAAAGTCCATATACACTCCTGGTTCTATGGTAAGTAGACTATCCTCTGGCACTGTCAAGTCTCCAGTTACCAAATAAGGACTGCCACTGACACTCAAGACTCCTGAGATGTTGCCACCCGTAAGTGTGGTCTGAGAAAACGAAATAAAGCTGAAAGAAATTAAAAAGAGAGTTAGAATGTTTTTCATATGTAATCTATAGTGCTCCAAAAATAACATTGGAAGAACAAATAACCTACAGCATCCCTTTATAAAAGAAAGACACCGTTATAGTATGTACCGCAGCGAGAGACCGAAAGGGGTTGCTTGTGTTTTCTGAACCCATAGGGTTCATATGTTTATAACATAACTGACTAGCATGAACGTGCGACCCTGAAGGGGTCGAATATGGTGGTAATTAAATTTTATATTCTATAAATATGCAATCCCAAAGGGATTGGGTTTCCGTATAAGTCATTCGTAGAGGTCATTGTGGTTCTCTTGTGTCTGCTTGGCGACGTTCAGGGAGACAAATTGAGTTTGATACTTGTATTTAGAGTTTGAGTTTGTCCAGATAGCTATCAGGATGCCTTTGTATTATAAACCTCAGTAGGTAGATATAGCATGTCTAAAAGCATTTGCTTTTAGTGCTTGCTCCCCACGCGAAATGTTGTACCTAGTGGCTACGGTCCGCCAAGGCTGAACAGCTTTTTGTACTTTATCTATTATTTCTACGGCTTTCTCCTGACTCAGTCTAAAGTAAGTCGCCACGTCTAGTGCTAGTTCCAAGCTTAGTGAATTATCATTTTCCGATATATTTAATTTTAATCCTCCTCCTGTTTCTACCGGGTTTATATCATAAGCTGGCGATAGTCTCCATCCTGTACTGGTGAGTATAAACCCATGATTTCGAAGATGGTCGTCTGTATTGCTTACACAAATACTGAATACGATACGTCTCCACAGTTCCTCTAAGTCCATGGCTACTTCAGCTCCATTTCGTTGTAAAAATGCGACTAGATCTAGATAACTAACTCCGTCTGTATAACTGTCTCCATCTGTATAGCCCAGCATGGTCATAGCAGATGCAAAATGTCGGCGTTCACCACGAATGGATCTATCAAATCTTTTGGTTAAAAAAGTATGCTGCTGAGTAGAAAATTTCTGAGCACGAGACTCTGCCATGTCTATTCCCGCAGCAAGGGCCATCTCGTAGGTTACTACTTCCCATGCACCTATATCGCTAGTATCGCTTTTGCTAGGGAACTTAGCTATCCATAATCCTCCCTCGCTATCTGTAATACTGGCCTTAGGTCTGGCCCCTCCTAGTGATGAGCCAGGAGCTATGAGCATGCTCAGCCATTTCAAATAATCTGGGTCGTCTATTACTTCATCCTCTTCTAGTTTTAAGCTTACCTGCTCTAGTTCTCGTAATTGAGCCCAAGGCGGACTGGCTAACTCTTTATTATTGTTTAGAAAAAGGCCATCTTCTTCTAGCCTAAATCTCAATGAACCCATACGGTGAGCATCATATACGCCGAGCAAGTAATCTGTTTCGTATAGCGATAACTCTTCTCTTTGTTCTAGCCTAGCTAGTGCTGCTTCTCGCCTTCTCATGAGCACTCTACCCCATCTATCTGGAGATGAATCTAAAAACATGCCAAAATTTTCTCGTTGATCAGGAGCAAATTGTAGTCCTGTAAAATGCTGTAGATCAGGATCTAAACTTTGCGTATCTTCTCTTCTCAACCACTCTTTATGATATTCAAAAGAAAATATCTCTTTACCTCTAAGTCTCTCGGAGTATAGGTAGCCTACCTGCTTTGGATTGTCCATACCTTCCCAATCAGCAAATACGTGTATCTTTCTTTTGTGAGGTATTTTAACCATTATTTCTTTCGTTTAGGAGCACGGTCTTGTGTGAGTATACTAGCATCTTGCAGTTTTCTACCGAGAATATCATCTTGAGCCAGCAGCAATATATCTTCTTGTAGTCCTAGTATATGTAGCACAGATACGTATGCACCCAGACTTACTGTAGAGCTGCCTTTTTCTATAGAAGTGAGCGTAGGCCTGCTTATACCTGCTCGCTCAGAGACTTGCTCTGCACTCAGTTTCCTGCGTAGTCTAGCCAGTTTTATGTTCTCGCCTAGTGTAGCAATCAAGCGTTGTATTTTGGGAAGGAGAATTGTATTTCTTTTTGTCATAACACAAATTATATTTTACAAATATAATACTTTTTGTAATATATAATTTGTGTTAATCTCTATGAGGTCTATTAAAGAGGAACAAACTATACGAATCTTTTGCCAATGAGTCTTTGGGGTACTGTGCCAGAGACCCAAAGGGGTTGACGGAGACAAACTCATCCCGATAGCTATCGGGATGAGTTTGTCGCTAAAGCATTCCTCTATACGTCTTAATAAGCAATGCTCCCAAGTTCTTATGCGGAGGTATGTAGTCCTGGAAACGATTGTCGGCCGCAGTTCCTGCAGCGAACTTTTTGTCTAAGGTAGACCACAGATCGTCCCATACTATATCTTGGCCCTTGCGTATGATTTCATTTAGTTCTAAGCACAGTCTATCATTTACCAACATAGTACCGATCTGCTTACTGCTTATTATTTGTGCTTCGGGCGAGTACTTGAGCACTTGTGCTATATTATTATACCCACCACACGAACCTAAGAATACGATTTCTGCATTAGGAGTAAGACTCTCTATAGCAGCACTGGCAAAGTACGAGTGCCCACGGTGTACTACTACATCTGGCCATCTTCCTGTCTCTTCAAAATGTGCTTTAATAGCATCTTGCCCGGCAAACTCGCTTGTAGGTTTATTGGCATAAATCTCTACATCCATACCACTTTTAGATTTTACTATAATGTAGGTTCCTCTATCTAGCACGCTCCAGTTACCCGTGCGAAAAGTTCCTAAAAAGTGATTGTAACTTGCCTTGCCATCTGGGTCGTCAAAGAAGAAATGCTGCTGTACGTTTTTACCTCCTTTGTAGATACGATCTATGGGGAGTATTTTGAGGCTAGCCGTTTGGTCTGCCAGTGCCATATTAGAGGCAGATTGCCCTCCTATTTCGAAAACGCTTAGAATAAGACCATATAGTTTTTCTGCTTCTGCATCTGAGTATCTTATCTGCTCATAGTACGCTAGTATAGCCTGTTCAAACATGATTTTATTGCCCGTACTGCGTATGCTCCCGTATGTATCTGCTATAGCTACTGCACTCTCTAGGTTATCATTGGCATTTTGTATGCCTTGCACTAGCTTGGCAAAGAGTTTTTGCTTCTCGTACTCTCCCATTTTACCCAAAAATGAGTTCAAGGTATTATAACCCGCGGCCATTTTGATGAAGGTA
>JBDNFQ010000135.1:0-1299 GCA_041689715.1 Bacteroidia bacterium | reverse complement strand
GAAGTACTAGGTGCTCATATGATAGGACCACGTGTAGCAGATATGATTTCTGAGATAGCAATGGCCATGGAGTTCAGAGCTAGTGCAGAAGATATAGCTCGTGTATGCCACGCCCACCCTACTACTAGTGAGGTGACCAAAGAAGCAGCACTAGCAGCTACAGAAAATAGAGCTCTACACAGCTAGTAGAAAAACCTACTTTTACTAGTATGAAATACCTTGTAACACTCCTTTTGGGCTTAGCAATAAGCAGTCTATCGTATGGTCAGCAAACGACTAGAGAAACGAATAAGACGAGTGGTATCATTGCACATTTCTCTTTAGGAAATGGCATAGCAGGAGGAGCAGGTCTAGGTCTACTAGATACTACAAGACAACAAACTAAAACCAAAACACCCGTAGTTACCCTAGGTGCAGACTACCGTATTGGTCGTAGGTTTTCTGTAGGTCTCATAACTGGATATCAAAGTATAAATGTAATAGTGTCTGACTCTGCTAATCGTTTTTTGGAAGAAGGCAATATCAATAGAATTTATTTTGGTATTAGAGGTTTATGGCACTACGGCCGCAATGATCGTGTAGACTTATACTCGGGTTTTAAGCTGGGTACGGTGAGTTTTAGCACAGGACAAATAACGGGAGCACTACCTAGACAATCTGTTCTAGAAGCACAAAATAACAGAACTAGATACTCCTTAGGGATCATTCCTATTGGTGCACGTTTTCTTATAACAGACCAGTTTGGAGCTCATGTACAGATGAGTATAGGTGCACCCACCTTTTTGAGTGGCGGGGTCAACTATATGTTTTAGAGTTCTGCATGGCGGAAATCTTAATGCCCTCACAAATCCATCACTTCGACACACTAAAAATTTCTTCCTCTTTCTACTCGTATCAAACTGACCACTAGTAGATTCCTTAATGTAAAGCCTACGGCAATAGATTATCAATACTACAAATCCCTTCCGCCAAAAATCGGGCAAGCTGTTACGCTTTGAAATAACAGATTACATTATTGTAATGAGATTTGTTATCAGAATTCTGCACTAAAAACGAGTGCTAGCTACTCGCCAATCCACCAAGAATACCATTCAAGGTTTCGCTTGGACGCATGATACGGCTGGTCTTAGATTCATCTGGCATATAGTATCCGCCTAGATCTACGGCGTGACCTTGTACAGCTATTAGCTCTTCATTTATTCGGGTTTCGTTACTTCCTAGTAGTTCTGCTATAGGACCAAATTTAGCTCTAAGCTCTGCATCATCATCTTGCTGTGCTAGTGCTTCTGCCCAGTACAT
>JBDNFQ010000134.1:0-15799 GCA_041689715.1 Bacteroidia bacterium | reverse complement strand
GTCTATTAGATCTGCTACCGTATCCATATGCTCGACCTTCATGCCTCGCGTAGTAATAGCCGGCGTGCCTATGCGTATCCCAGATGTCACAAAGGGAGAGCGTGTTTCAAATGGAACTGCATTTTTATTGATAGTAATGTCTGCTTTTACGAGTGCGTTTTCTGCTACTTTCCCAGTAAGGTTTTGGTCTTTTGGTCTCAGGTCTATCAGCATCATATGATTATCTGTGCCTCCAGATATAATTTTATATCCTCTTGCCACCATAGCGTTAGCTAGTGCAGCTGCATTTACTATTACTTGCTTGCAATATTCTTTATAGCTTGGGTCTAGTGCCTCGCCGTAAGCTACAGCTTTTGCTGCTATCACATGCTCTAGTGGTCCGCCTTGTGTGCCAGGGAAGACCGCCCCATCTAAAACGGCACTCATCTTTTTTATATTTCCTTTTGGAGTAGTTAGTCCCCAAGGGTTGTCAAAATCTACACCCATCATAATCATACCGCCACGAGGTCCGCGTAGTGTCTTATGTGTGGTAGTAGTCACTATATGGCAGTGAGGTAGCGGATTGCTAAGCAGTCCCGCAGCTATCAAACCACTTGGGTGAGATATGTCTGCAAGTAGAAGTGCACCCACGCTATCGGCAATTGTTCTAAATCTAGCGTAATCCCAATCTCTAGAATAGGATGAAGCTCCACAAATGATAAGTTTTGGCGTTACCTCTTTTGCTTTAGCCTCTACCTTGTCCATATCTATAAGACCGGTAGCCTCTTCTACCCCATAAAAAGCAGGTTTGTATAGCTTACCAGAAAAATTAACTGGACTACCATGTGTCAGGTGCCCTCCGTGTGATAGGTCAAATCCTAGAATCTGATCTCCAGCGTTTAGCACTCCAAGCATTACGGCGGCATTTGCTTGGGCACCACTATGCGGTTGTACGTTTACCCATTCTGCACCAAAGAGCTCTTTAGCCCTATCTATGGCAAGTTGCTCTACTTGGTCCACTATTTCGCACCCCCCATAATAACGCTTACCAGGCAATCCTTCAGCATACTTGTTAGTAAAGACACTACCCATGGCTCGCATTACATTTTCAGAAGTGAAGTTTTCTGAAGCTATAAGCTCTATGCCTTCTTGTTGGCGTTCCAGTTCTAAGTCTAGTAGGTCAAATATTTTGTCTCTCATTTCGATAAATCTTAACGCAAATAACGGGTCAAATAAGGAATTTTAGACTATGATTTTTTGTGCACTTAGTGAAAAGACTAGATAGACTAAAAGGCACAGAAAAGCTCCTACAAAATGAAGCGAGAGGAGCAGTGCAATGCAGGCCACTACTAAAGCAATTCTAAGCATGTTTAGCGGCTTGTTTTTAGATCCTATTTTAAGAGAAAACAGTTTCACATTACTTATCAAGAGAATGCCACCAAGTATGCTAAAAAGAAAAATGAAAACAGGATGTGAAAAGATTATGTTGGACCATTCGTACTGTTCTGCAGCTAGCGGAAGTGCAAAACAGGCTAATGCAAGTGCGGGTGTAGGTAACCCAGAGAAGTAGTCATTGCTCTGCTCGTTGATATTAAACTTGGCCAAACGATATCCTGAGAATGCAGCAATTAGCAACGGAAAGAAAGGAAGAATATCGTCTAAGAACGGCAGTCCTGTTAGAGATTGACCTGCCCCGTTGAAAAGTTCATTTTCCCAATAGCAATAAAGCACTAAAGCTGGAG
This sequence comes from Bacteroidia bacterium, assembly GCA_041689715.1. Classification (GTDB taxonomy): domain Bacteria; phylum Bacteroidota; class Bacteroidia; order NS11-12g; family UBA9320; genus UBA9320. The sequence goes on along the minus strand of JBDNFQ010000134.1, from coordinate 14,078 downwards.
CAACACCAAAGCTTACCATGTCTGCCATGGAGTCTAGCTCCTTGCCCATTGGCGAGCTTACTTTAAGAAGCCTAGCTGCAGTACCATCCAAAAAATCAAAAATTAATGCTGCTGCTGCGAGCCAAATGACTTGGACAAACTGTAGTTGAAATGCATAGATAATAATGAGCGTACCGCAAAGTAGGTTAGCCAAGGTGAGCAGGTTTGGTATTTGTCTTTTTATCATAAAATAATATTATCCTTTTAAAGTTTTAGGTAAATAGTTCGTGTAGCGTATTAGACACAATCAATGGTTCCTTTTTTTATTTTTCTCTCACCTTTTAAGAGTAAAGCAAATATGCCTTAAAAAATTACTTTCGCAGCATGTCTAAGGAGTGGTTAGAAAATGTGCCAGCGTATTTCGATGGATACTTAAAATTAGTAGGCGAAGACAACTTGATAGACGCGATGAAAAACTCGAAAGCAGAATTTACGGCTTGGTCTCAAGACATTTCAGAAGATAAAGGAACATATGCTTATCAAGAGAGCAAATGGTCAGTAAACGAACTGCTACAGCATGTCATAGATACGGAGAGAATCTTTCAGTACCGTTCACTATCTATCGCCAGAGGAGAGATGATTGAACTTCCTGGTTTTGACCACAACTCGTATGTTAAAAACTCGAAGGCGAACACTCGAAAACTGAGTGATTTGATATCAGAATTTGAACGCCTAAGAGACTCAAGTATAGACCTATACAGTAGTGTCGACGAGATTAACATGAAATATAAAGGGATGGCCAATGGCTTTGTAGTGCAGCCGGTATTGTATGGTTTTCTTATTTCTGGCCACTTAAGGCACCACCTTAATGTGTTAAAGAGCAGATACTAAACAAAGTTACGCATCTGCTCATAGACGGTTTCGCGTATTTGTTTACGAGACATTGTTTTTTCTGATTCTATGCGGTTTCTATTGCCTTCTCCGTGTACCGACACCACTTCACCTTTTTTCATCTGTCGATAGCCAAACTCAGCTACTTCTTTACTAGTGGGGAAAGGACTGTTTTCCTGTGGAGGTCCGAAGCCTGCCACTTCTCCAAACTCACTTTGTGTGGCCCCGGGACATAGAGCAGAAACGCGGACGCCATATGGCCTTAGCTCTTCAGCTATTGCTTCGCTAAAAGCCAATACAAAATGTTTAGTAGCAAAGTATACGCTCATCATAGGACCCGGTCTAAATGCCGCGTCTGACGCCACATTGAGGATGCTTCCGCTTGTGCGGGTTTTCATTTCGGCAGCATATAAACGAGTAAGTTTAGTGAGTGTCAGGATATTGAGGTTTATCATATCCTCCTGCTTCTGCAAGTCTGAATCTGCAAACTCCCCTAAGTCTCCAAATCCGGCATTATTGATTAAGTACTCTACAGTAACTCTAAGGGATTGCACTTTTTTGTAAAGCTCTTTAGCACTGCCCGGAAGGGAAAGGTCTAAGGCAATTACACTAACGTTAATGTTATATTCAGCAGATAGTTCTTCTGCTAAAGTTTTCATAGACTGTTCTCTGCGAGCTACGAGTATGAGATTTATTTTGTCTTTGGCAAATTCTCTAGCTAGTGCCGCCCCTATGCCTGCGGATGCTCCTGTGATGAGTGCTGTCATTTATTTTTATCTAAAATTTAAAACCCAGTAAAGCCAAACCTTTGAATGTAATCTATGCCCATCTGCTTTAGTTTTTCTCGGTATTCTATGAATGAGTTCTCAAAGCATTGATTTACCACTTCGTCCGGCAATAAGTGACTTACTATAACTATTCTTTCTTTGAGTATACGTTCTATATTTTCAGCAAAATATACCTGCCAATAGTTGTAGGCCACTTCTTCTATCTCTGTAGAAGGCTTTCCCATTAGGTTAAGCTCAGACATAGCTTTTTCTCTTTCACTCTCAGGTGTTTCTGTATTCTCTATAAATGCGACCAGTTTAGTAATGGCTTCCAATTGTATCTGTTTATTTGGTGAAAAACGAATATACGTTTTTCTGTTATTTTTGAGAGTATGAGTAATGAAGAACTTACAATAGGCAGCAGAATGTGCGAAAAGGGCCTCCTCCTTGTTGTGAGGTACTACACAAACCTAGGGTCGGTCTCCATCATAGTGCCACACTTATCACAAGTGCGGAGCTCTTCGCTAGCATAGTATTCTCTGAATCGAGGCTGAAAGTCTTTTTCTACATCAGTAAGAGGAAATTTTACTTCGTGCAGTTTATGGTTACAGTTGTCACAAAACCACATCAATCCGTCTTGATGTTCCTTGCTTCTTTTGCACTCTATTACTAAGCCTATACTCCCTTCACTTCTGATAGGAGAGTGAGGGGTCATGCTTGGCAGCAGAAACATTTCACCTTCTTTTATATGAACGTCTACCGCTTTGCCCTCCTCTTGTATCTTTACAGTTATATCGCCTTCTAGTTGGTAAAACAGCTCTTCTGTTTCATTGTAGTGGTAGTCTTTTCGAGCATTTGGCCCAGCAACTATCATTACTATATAATCCCCCGCGTCTTTATACAGGTTTCTATTTCCAACAGGTGGCTTTAGTTCGTTTCTATGTTCGTCTATCCATTTCTGGAGGTTGAAAGGTCGTCTTACTGCCATAGTTTATTGATTCTGCAACGAATTTAATGATTTCATGGCATTTCACAATATCCAAAGAAATGTAGTACGTTTGCAATAGAAAATTTAATATAGAAATTATGCTGTTATTTTTAAACATGGGAGGTTCTGAGTGGATATTTATCATACTAGCCATACTCATTCTTTTTGGTGGTAGAAAAATTCCTGAATTAATGAAGGGAGTAGGCTCAGGAATAAGAGAGTTTAACAAAGCTAAAAACGATGTAACAGACCACCTAAGAGACGGAATGAATGAAAAGCCTAAATCCGAAAAAGAAGAGGATAAGAAGGCTGAATGATTTCAAAAATATATACATCACTTTCTCATATACAAGAAGACCTAGCTAACAACAAAACTTCTTGTGTGGAGCTAGCTCGTTACTACATAGCTCAAAACAAAAAGCACGCTGGCCTCAATGCCGTTTTAGAGGTTTTTGAAGAAGAGTCCCTCAATAAGGCAGTAGATATAGATGCAAAAATAAAGGCAGGAACGGCGGGTAGGTTGGCTGGAATGTTTTTGGCTATAAAAGATAACATTTGCTACCAAGGGCATTTTTCCTCTTCGTCTTCTAAAATACTAGGCAACTACGAAGCGATATATACTTCAACAGCATTGCAACGCCTTTTAGACGAAGATGTTATTGTTGTTGCTCGATGCAATTGTGATGAATTTGCTATGGGAGCAAGCAATGAGAACTCAGCCTATGGTGCAGTTCATAATGCTGCCGACCATAGTAGAGTGCCCGGAGGAAGCTCTGGAGGAAGTGCTGTTGCGGTACAAGCAGATCTTTGTTTAGCAGCCTTAGGCTCAGATACGGGTGGATCGATAAGGCAACCCGCTTCTTTTACGGGTACTATAGGCATAAAACCCACATACGGCAGGATATCTAGATACGGACTGCTGGCTTATGCATCTAGTTTTGACCAAATAGGGCCTATCACATCTAGTGTGCAAGATGCCGCCCTTCTTATCGAAATAATGGCGGGCAAAGATGAGGCAGATGCCACATCTTCTTCTGTAGAAGTAAAGCCTTATAAGGCTAACCTAACCAAGAAATATAGAATAGCATACTCCAAAGAAGCTTTGGAAAGCGAGGGCCTTTCTGACAGTGTGAGAATAGCTTACATCAACCTGATAGAAAAACTAAAGCAAGGCGGCCACACGGTAAAAGAGAAGTCTTTTCCGTACTTAGATTATATGGTGCCGTGTTACTATGTGCTCACCACCGCAGAGGCCTCTTCTAATCTTTCTAGATATAGTGGCATGTTATACGGCCACAGAAGCACTCAAGCTCATGATATAGAGTCTACTTTTAAAAAGTCAAGAAGCGAAGGCTTCGGACCCGAGGTAAAAAGACGTATAATGACTGGCACTTTTGTGCTAAGTGCAGATTCTTATGACGCATTCTATTCCAAAGCTCAAAAAGTGAGGAGAATAATACAACGAGAAAGCAACAAAATACTAGACGAGTATGACCTTTTCTTGTGTCCAACAACACCAACAGTTGCTTTTGAAATAGGGGGAGAGGAAAGCAAGAACCCAATAGCAATGTACCTAGCAGACATATTTACTGTGCAAGCACCGCTAGCTGGCCTGCCAGCCATTTCTATACCTACAGAGGAAGAGAACGGACTATCAATCGGCATGCATTTTATGAGTAAAGCTTTTGCAGAGAATGACTTATTCAACATAGGCGAGATAGTATCTGAGTACTATGAAAAGTAAATTCGTCTTATTTGCAATAGGATTAAGTTTTCGGTGTGTGGCACAGGGATCCCAGGCTACTATGAATGCACAGTTATACAGTCTAAAAACACAAGCACCTCTAAATTTTAATAATAATGTTGGTTCTGCGGCTTACTTATGCGGTAAAGCGTCTGCCCAAAACCAAGAGGTATTAGCTACCTACAGTGCATTCGACAGAGACTTGACACAAGTCCTTGAGGAGAACAATGTACCTGTGGAGCTACGTTTTGCTACCATACTTTTATCTGGCGTTGAGTATCTATCTTCAGATTTATATGACTGTGAGGTATTAGAAATACTAAAATGGAACAATCTTGATGGCGACAATATAGACATTAACCAAAAGCTTGTCATTAAGGTAGACTCAGCTAAAAAGGTATACTATCAAAAGATAGACAGAATGAATAAAGAAGAGCGAAAAGCTATTCAAAGAAAAGATTAAATTGGACCAGTGAAACTGGATAGAAATAAATATCTTGAAAGCAGAAGTTTTAAGCCCGGAACTCTTCTAGTTGCTATTCTTGCCGTTAACCTATTGCTGGGCTTCGTTGTCGTTTTCTTTCCGTCTGAGGGCATTTCTATAGGGGACAATGCTAAATTAAAATTTGTATCTTTAGATGAACTGAATGGTACTTCAACTCAAGTGTCTGAGGAGATTGATTTAGAAAACATTCTTAAGGGCATTTCCCTATCTGAAAATACGGAAGAGGATTCGTTAGGAACATCTCTTGCCAAGAAAGGCAGAATAGATACAACACAAAAAACAGATACTAAGGAGATACCTTTCCAGAGAAACATTCAGTTTCCTCCTCAAAACGCCAACGCCCTAAAGACATTAATACACGCTCTAAAATATGAGAGTAAAAGCAAAACAGTTAGAATCTTACATTATGGAGATTCGCAACTAGAAGGAGACAGAATAACAGACTACGTGAGAAATAGAATGCAGCTCCGTTTTGGAGGCGAAGGTCCGGGCATTGTTCTGCCTAAAGAACCCGCCGCCAGCTCAAGAAGGGCGGCTTTCGTTTCGGAAAGTAAGAATTTTAAGAAAAAGGCTATTTATGTTAGAGGTGCAACTGCTGAAAACGGAATGTATGGAATAGGGGGTTCAAGTTTTGAAATAAGTGGTGCGTATAGTACATTTAGTGCTTGGATGCAAGACTCCGCGAGCGGGGCGAACTTTACAAATGAAAAACAAGCTACCGCATACATTAGCATAAAAAATGGGCAATCGGGATACGACATAGCAAGACACTATTCTAGGGCAACATTGCTCTATCATTCAGACCAACCGTTTCAAGTAAATCTAAGAGCAGATAATTATGTGAATGATTATGTCTTGAACCCGGCATATAGCATCGGCAAGTATACTTGGAGCATCTCTCCTCAGAAAAGCATAACACTCTCATTTACTAAAGGTAAGTTTCCTACGGTATATGGGGTAGCTCTAGATGGGGCCAGAGGAGTGGCCGTAGATAACTTCGCTATGCGTGGCAGCTCCGCTTTAGGGTTTGACAAAATAAATAAAGGGCACTACTCTAGACAGCTAAATGAGATGAATGTACGGTGCGTAATAATGCAGTATGGCATCAACGTTGTCCCCAATGTAAGGTCAGACTATAGCTACTATAAAAACATTTTGGTACGCCAACTTAACAGTATAAAAGCGGCATATCCTGGAGTAAGTATAATTGTGATAGGGCCGAGTGACATGAGCAAGAACAATGGTGGACAGAAGGTTTCGTACAGTAACATTCCACTCATACGAGACGCCATGAAGGAAGCTGCTTTTGAAACAGGAAGCTGTTTTTGGGACCTGTATGAAGCTATGGGTGGTAAAAACTCTATGGTGGCATGGGTGAATAAAGGTTTAGCACAAAAAGACTATACGCACTTTAGTTTTAAAGGAGCAAAGTATGTGGGCGAGATGTTTTTTGAGGCTGTAATGCAAGAAATAGACAAGGAAATAGAATGATATGGAACTAGGATCCGAATACTTTATGAAACAAGCTCTAAGGCAAGCTGAAATGGCGTATGCTGAAGACGAGGTGCCTATTGGGGCTATCGTTGTGGCTAATAGTCAGATAATAGGCAAAGGGTATAATCAGGTAGAGAAACTAAATGACCCCACGGCTCACGCAGAGATGCTTGCTATAACTGCCGCCAGCTCTTATTTGAACTCTAAGTTTCTGAATGAGTGTGAACTGTACGTAACGGTAGAACCCTGTGTAATGTGCTACGGTGCTATTAAGAATGCACGGATAAATAAGGTACATATCGGCTGTCTAGAGCCCAAGCACGGCTTTACAAATTTTGTCAGCAGCGAGGGAAAAATACGGGTAAACCAAGGTATTATGGAGGAGCAATGTGCCAATTTAATGAAGACTTTTTTTGAAAGTAAAAGGTAATCGCCTATTTTCGTAATATTACAAACTACTTATAGGTGAGAATTTTAGACCGTGTATATATAAAAAACACAGTTATGAATAATACCGTAAGACAAGAATCTGCAGCAAATGAGGTTTTTACCATTGAGCTTTTTGGAGCAAATGGGAGCAGAACAATATCAGGAGATAAGTCCATACTTTTTACTAAAATAGTGTGTAGTGAAGGAGTTACTAATTGGGTTCTTTTACACCAAAACTAAGTAGCAATCGAACTTCCTTTACTATAGTCTTTAAAATCTCAAAACCGCATTAAACTTCACCCCAAACGGCTTGGCATTTGGGTAGCGATCACCTAAATAGGTAAGTCTGTGTATGAAATCTACTCTCACAAATCTGAATATATTTTCTACACCATACCCCATTTCTACATACGGTTTTCCATTTACAAAAAAGTTAGGGTTGGTGTATTCAAAGGCCTTTGGCATAAGATTTCTGTTTTGAAGACTCATGGTGCCATACACAGCTTTTGTATTTACAAAGCTTCTCCACTTCATTTTTTTTAGCAAAGGGACTCTATTCATTATCAAACCATTGAATTGGTGCTCATAATCTGCAGAGACATATTGGTCCGCCGCAAACTCGAAAAACCCCATCAGATTATAGGAGACATCACTGCTAAAAAAGGACCGATTTCCTCTCATTATGAAAAGAGAAGGATAGGGTGCTGTACCGAATATCTTGTATGCTTTTAGTGTATATTGAAAAGTACCTAAGTTGGCTAAACTATTAAACTGCCATAGCTCTGCTCCTGCTTTATTAAAATTAAAATCGCCTCCGAGCACATCTCTAAAACTGTAGGTATAATCTAGCGAGAGTACAGGTGCTTTTAGATTACCTAAACTGTACCTACTTGTTCTGCGATATATAAATTGCTCTTTATGAGATAAGCGTCCTCGCAGATTTATACTTGTTATGTCATAGTTAGAACGGATAGAAGTAGGGTCACCTACTTGACTATAGTATCCAAGATTAAAGTCACCCACTTTCTCAAACATATAGCTCTTGTGCATGAGATTTATTTTTTGAGTATATCCTTTTATCAGTTCTTTCTCAAACCATATTTGCTTAGTGAAAGCCCTATTTATTTGGTCTGTACCTATCAGTGCAAAAGCATCATATAATGCAGAGGTTCCAGCGTCTTCATCCGTTAGGCCTATAAGTTCCACGTCTCTTTTTATAGAAACACCCGCTTTAGCCCACTTAGTTCTATTGAAAACATAGTCGCCAAACACACCGTACTTAAATTTTTGATCCTTGAAACCATAAGCTCCATATGTTCTAAGTTGAAAATCTTTATGAAACTCTGGAGTGGTCCTAAATCCCATTCTAGTTCTCATGCCTTCCAACCTATTATAACCGATTAGGTAGTACCAAGGCCCGACTTCTATTTTGCCTTTTGGTATGTGTCCTTCTACTAGTATTTCTACTATATCGATGTATGATTTTATTAGAGGCTGGTTTTTCAAAGAGTCTACCATTTGGTATATTTTTTTGTCCTCGTCTGTTATTTTCTCGTGTCTAGATGAATCCCAAAACTCTTCAGATAGATCAAAAGAATTTTCTTTTACAGTAATTTTATCCTCGTAAAATTCAAGGTCGTGCACCTTATTTATTTTAATGTCTTTGGCAGAATTGTAGTACAGACCTATCATACCTACTGAGTTCTTAGTGAGTTCTGCTATGTCTATAAGTACACGTGTTTTGCTTGGCAGCCAATACGTAGGCTCTATTTCGTCGAACTCCTGCTGAATTTTTAACTTTTCTACGAAATTCAGATTTGCCTCATCCGTAATCTCTAGACTTAGCCTTTTTAGAGCATATGAATTAGTCTCTATCCATAGCATACCCCTAAATACTAGATCTTTAGGATTTTTAGGATCTACCTGAATCTGGTAGCAGGATTTTCCGTCTATTGTTAGGCTATCTCTAAGTGTAAAATAGTAGTATGAATTTGCTTGTGAGCTAAGTGGCGAAATGAAATCTTTGTCTAAGATGTACAGGTTGTTTTCATAAAAATTATACTGCTGAAAAGTGGAACCTAATATTTGAGAAACATAGCTTTCTTCTCCTACACCCACTCCTTGTAGCTTAGTCGCTTTTATGATTTCTCGGGTTCTTCTTGGGAATTTCCTAAAATAATAGTCTGTTAAAGTCTCGGACACGAAAACGGGAAGCACTTTTTTAGCAGAGCTGTCACTGAAGCTGCTAATGGTGTCGAAAAGCGGCTCCATAGCACCAAATATTTTTCGTTTTTTGAACTTGTCAGAAACGTTATCTACCGCAAGCTGTACTTTGTTATATCCCTCGTACTCGTAGAATTCTATCTTCTCTGGGTTGTACTCTTTTTTACGTTTCTGAGCACGTTTCATGATAATGACTGCAGGATTTATACCACCCGGCCGTACTACGAATTCTTGCAAGGTGCTAGCTGTTTCTTCTAGGGAAAAATCTACAACTTGTTTCTCGTTGAGTTCTACGGCTTTTGTTACATTGGCATAGCCCATATATGTAGCCATTAGGCTATCCAAGGGTTCAGAAGTGGTAATAGTATAGTAGCCGTCAAAATCGGTGACTGCACCAAGTCTTATATTTACACCCCGTATAGCAACATAGGGCAGCGGCTCTCCGGTTGTGGCATCTGTTACCCTACCAGATATGGTAGTTTGCGACCATGCGGTAAGGCTAAGGATAAACGCGATTATTGTGGCTAAGAAGTGCTTCAATATAAAAAGTTATTTGGCAAGTATAAATAAAAGGGGCCTTACCTTATACCAAAAAGGCTAACACTGCGTCAAAAAAAGCGACAGGTTGCTCAGCATGTACCCAGTGTCCTGCGTCTGAAATTTCAACAAAACGTGACTCCGTGAAGGTTTCTTCTATGGTCAGCATATCACTTTCTGCTATGTATCCTGATTTTTCACCATAGATGAATAAAGTAGGAACACTTATAATCCATTGAAACTCCATGATGTCTATCATTTTCGGATAGAATGCTTCTATAGACTTCAGGTTAAACTTGAGCCGGTATCCAACATCTGCTTTATCTAAGTTTTTGAGAAGAAACTGGCGAATACCTATGTTGCTCTCAATCACTGCGAGTGCAGTATCTGCCTCTTTTCGTGTTTCGAAGAGCGAGAAGTCTATCGTGTTGAAAGCATCAAAATAAGCCGTATGACTGGGCTGGTATTTCTTAGGAGCTATATCTACTATGACTAGTTTCTCTAGCTTGTCTGGGTGTAGATCTGCAAATTTCATTGCCGTTTTGCCACCCATAGAGTGACCCAGAATGCTAGCTTTTTCTACTCCCAGGTCGGCCATTAGTTCTGCTAAGTCTTCTGCCATGAGCTCAAAAGACATTTCGTCACTATGTGGACTTTTGCCATGGTTACGCTGGTCCACGGTTATCACATTAAAGTGAGTAGAGAGCTTCTTGGCCATATTATGCCAATTGTCTAACATTCCAAAAAGGCCGTGTAGAATAAATAGATACTCAGTGGAGTTAGGGTTTAGGTATGTTTTGTGAAAAAGCTTCATTTTGATAGACAAAGGTCCATTAATTGAGAACATAAAAAAACCATTTCGCAATACGAAATGGTTTTTAAAGTTTTGAATTTGTGGTGAAATACTATCCCAGTATGTCTTCTACTGGAGTGTAATCTAGATTAAAAGCGTCAGAAACGCCCTTGTAGCAAACTTTTCCGTTCACTACATTTAGTCCTAGCTTCAATTCATTGCTTTCATTACAAGCTTGTTTCCATCCTTTATTAGCTAAATGAATAGCATAAGGTAATGTAGCATTAGTAAGAGCCACTGTAGATGTGTATGGAACGGCACCCGGCATATTTGCTACACAGTAGTGCACTATGTCGTCTATAATAAATGTTGGATCTTCGTGAGTAGTAGGCCTGCAGGTTTCTATACATCCACCTTGGTCTACCGCCACATCTACCACTACAGTACCCGGAGACATAAGTTTTAGCATATCTCTAGTGATTAGATTTGGAGCTTTAGCCCCTGGTATCAGCACTGCACCTACTATTAGGTCCATATGTGGAATAAGGTCACGTATGTTCATCTCATTACTAAAACGAGTGACTACGTTAGCAGGCATTACATCATTTAGGTATCTAAGTCTTGTCAAACTTAAGTCTAGTATAGTCACTTGAGCACCTAGTCCGGCAGCCATTTTAGCGGCCTGTGTACCTACTACTCCGCCACCAAGTATAAGTACTTTTCCTGGAGGCACACCTGGCACTCCACCGAGCAATACGCCTTTTCCTTTTATTGGTTTCTCTAGGTATTTAGCACCTTGTTGTATAGCCATTCTACCAGCTACTTCACTCATAGGTATGAGTAGCGGTAAGCTTTTGTCAGCAGACTCTACAGTTTCATATGCCAGACATACTGCACCGCTTTCTATCATAGCATCTGTAAGTGGTCTGTGACTTGCAAAGTGGAAGTAAGTGAAGACTAACTGGTCTTTTTTGATGAGCTTATACTCTGACTCTATCGGCTCCTTCACCTTCATGATCATTTCAGCAATAGCGTATATCTCTTCTATGGTATCCAGTATTTGTGCACCAGCATCTTTATACATTTTGTCATTAAAACCGCTGCCTACTCCACCGTTTTTTTGAACGTACACAGTATGTGAACGCTTGGTAAGTTCTAGTGCTCCTCCAGGTGTGAGAGCTATACGATTTTCGTTGTTTTTGATTTCTGCAGGTACGCCAATGATCATTTTTTTAAATTTTTAAAGTGCCGCAAAAGTATAATTAGAATAGCAAATTATTGCTATTGTGATTGCATCCTATTTTAAGCAAATAATCTGCTCTCTGTAAGTGGCAGATTCTGTTTCTAGCACTATCCAAAACACGCCACTTCTAGCAGCCCAAGTTAGCTCTATTAGTACATCATTTATAGCTTGTGTATTTTCTACTAGCTTACCTAGAGCGTCATATAGTTTTATACTGTGCACCTTGTCAAGACCAGTAGCGTCTATAGTCACTTGTCCATTGGTAGGGTTAGGGTATACTTTCAAAGCGGAGTTTTCAATTTTGGCAATTCCAGCAGTTCTAGTTACAATATTAGAAGTGTCTGACTCGCAGGCATTTAAATCAACAAACAAGGCCGTATAATCTCCTAATCCCGAAATCGTTAGCGTGTTTTGTGATTGCTCGCTTATTGCAGCACTATTCTTAAACCACTTATGTGTACCACTCTGGTTACTGGTTATTATAGAGCCAGATTTAGTAAGTATTGGGGTATTGTTATTCCTGTTTAACTCTATTTCTATAGAGTCTATAAAACTACAATCGTTGTAATCCGTAACTCGCAGCCAGTATGTGCCAGAAGATCGTGCAGTTTCTATAATACTAATGCCTCCTGTACTCCAAAGGTAGCTTTTGCCTACCACGCCAGAGAGTGCCAGCTCATTGTCACACAGTGCGGTGTCTTTTCCCAAAGAGAATTCAGGGGTGCTATTTAGTTTCACATAAACGGTATCCTTGTTTGAGCAACCAATACTGTCCGTAACGGTGATAGAATACGGACCGTTAGCCGCTTGTATGGATTGTGTTCGGGCTCCGGTATTCCACAGATAAGCAGAGAATTTATCACTGGTGAGGGTTATCAAGTTATCCGTGCAGTAGCTCAAAGTATCGTCCCAAGTTTGTAGGGGCAAATCAAGTAGTATTACATCTACAGAATCTGCAGACACACATCCATTGCTGCCCGTTACTAGAAGAGAGTATGTACCCGACTGGGTTGCGACTATGGAGCTGGTAGTAGCACCCGTTCCCCAAGTGTAAGTCCCTGTTGCAATAGGCTGTAAAACATACGGGCCACAGCAGGTAGTATCAGGACCTAGGGTTACACCAATGTGATTTAGAAAGGTAAGCGTAGCAGAATCTTGTCTGGCACACTCATTACTATCTAGTACAGCTACCGAGTATTTTCCGTTAGCGGAGGCAATCACAGAAGACGTAGTATCTCCAGTATTCCATAAGTAAGAGCTAAATATCCCTGGAGAAATTGCCGCTTGTGTTCCGCAATAGGTGCTATCTTCTAGCATTAGTTGTGGTAATGGGTGAATTATAATATTAGAGCTGTCTGTATATGTGCAACCCAAAGTATCTGTATAAGTGAGTGTTAGTTGTTCTGATTGTGTAATATGCTGCTCAAAGGAAGTAGAGCCGTTAGACCAAAGCACACCAGTCAAGGCAGAGTCTAAAGCTAGGTTTATTGTATCACCTTGACAAGCTTGCAAACTTGAGACGAGCGTATCTTGATACCGAATTTGGGCTTTTATAACAACAGCATCTGAGTTAGTGCAGCCACTAGGGTCTACAAGTTCTATTTTATAAGATACAGGAGTATCACTATCAAAACTTGGGATACTCAAGGAAGAAGTGGTTTCTCCTACTAGTAATGAATCGTTAGCATACCATTGGTAAATAGAAGTACCGGTTGCATTTGTAGTAGTTGTGTTTATAACTATTGAACTCCCTGCACAAACGAAGGTATCTTTAGCAAAATTAATAAGTGTAGTAGGTAGAGCGGCTACTGTTACGGTATCTCTATATTTCTGTGAACAGTTAGGATGTGCATTCTTAATAGTATGTTCTACAATATAGGTTCCTGCTCTTTGAATTTTGAGACTGTCATGTGCTATAACGGATATAACGTTGTTGGTTGATTTAAAATACGCTGTGCTCTTATCAAATACTACGTCCGAATTGCTATCTAGAACTACCCAATTATAAACAGGAGTACCTTTAAAAGTACTGCTATCTATCTGACTATTTAGATCGTACCATCCGCAACTAAGACGGGTAACATTGACTGCTGTTTCAGCACGTTTTTTCACTCTAACACTAAAGGCCCTATACGATTTTCTATTTACATCGCAATGATCATCGTCTACCATAGCTGTGAATGTATAAGGTAAATCGCTGTTAGATCCTGCGGGAGGAGTCCAACAGAATCTGCCCGTTTTTAGTCTAGCGGTGGTGTCTAGTATAGTAAAACTAGCACTAGGAATACCTTCGTTCCAAGAGAGCAATACAGTATCTGGAGCAGGTGCACTGGCAGGAGGAGGTGGAGTAAATACTTGGTCACTAGTGGTAATATTGAAACAGAGCTGATCGCCTTCACAAACAGTGTAAGTATATGGCCCGTTTATTAGTGGAACATTATTATCTGAGCAGGTATTGGTGATGGTGACTACATCTCTTCTTGTT
>JBDNFQ010000133.1:0-7321 GCA_041689715.1 Bacteroidia bacterium | reverse complement strand
TGAACTCTTACCTTCTTCGAACTCCTTTAAAATCTTCGCAATCTGATGCGGTGTAAACTTACTTTTTCTCATTTTTTGTGCCGTTAAATTTAATTACTTTTTTCTACTCTTTAACAGTACTATTTTTGGGGAAGCTTACATTAATACCTTATCCAAACCCTACAAAAAATACGCTTTATTTCAAAGATTTCATTCAGGGAGAGGTGAGTATTACATCAGCAAGAGAAGAGGTGATACTAGCTAGAGAAGTAGTAAAAGGATTTATAGACATACATAGTTTGAGTGCAGGAGTATATTTTATTAGCCTACAAAAAGATGATCAGTTATATCGAGCTCGATTTGTGAAGGAGTAACGGACAAAACAATCTCTAAACAAACAAACCGCTACAATCAAGCAATTCTCAAAGGGGTAGCAAGTGGAGATGCAAGCAAATAAGATAAAGAAGAATTATTAAAACAGGCTAAGAAACGTGCAACTAAGGAGAGATTAAATAAATTAAATTCAAACACCAACTTCAAAAAAACGTATTGATTCAATTGCTAAAGCAATAAATTTGTAGCACAAATAGAACTCGTGCTCGAAAGCATCTTAAAAAAATACTGGAACTTTGATTCTTTTCGCCCGATGCAGCGAGATATCATAGTATCTGTGATGCAGGGTAAAGATACCTTAGCACTACTGCCTACAGGTGGTGGCAAGAGTATTTGTTTTCAGTTGCCTGCCATGGCCAAAGAAGGAGTTTGCATAGTCTTTAGTCCGCTTATAGCTCTAATGAAAGACCAGGTAGACAATCTCAAAAAACGAGGAATATCTGCCGTAGCTCTTCACAGTAATCTTACCTCTAGAGAGATAGAAACAGAGTTTCAAAATACGCTCAATGGCAAGTACAAGTTTGTGTACCTCAGCCCAGAGCGTGCAGCTACCAAGATATTTAGAAGCTACTTAGTCAATTTTAATGTGAGTTTTTTGGTAGTAGATGAGGCACATTGCATCTCGCAGTGGGGCCACCAGTTTAGGCCAGAGTACTTGCGACTAGGAGAGCTGCGAGAGATAAAACCAGACCTAAGCATAATAGCAGTAACCGCCACTGCCACTACCAGTGTGGTAAGCGATATAGCCAAGTATCTTTCGCTCAAGAAGGATTACAATACCTTTAGAAAGTCTTTTGCACGTGGTAATCTGAGTTACTTGGTGATGCGAGATAGCAACAAGATACTGCGGATCATCAAAATACTGAATAAGCTAAAAGGAGCTGGTTTGGTATATGCCAATACCCGTAGAAAATGCGAAGAGATAGCCATAGCTCTGCAACGAGAAGGCATATCTGCTGCGTACTACCACGGTGGATTAGAAAATGACAAGCGTTCTGCCATACAGCAGTCTTGGATAGATAATAAAACGCGAATAGTAGTATGTACTAATGCTTTTGGTATGGGAATAGATAAACCAGATGTGCGTATAGTCTTCCATTTCGAAAAACCAGAAAGTCCAGAAGCGTACTATCAAGAAGCAGGCAGATCTGGTAGAGACGGCCTAGAAGCATATTGCATACTGCTAGCAGATAAGGAAACTAAAGTAGATGCGTGGAATAAATTTCCATCCATACAGCAAATAGAGCACACCTTACTGTGTTTGTATAATCACCATAAAGTAGCCTTCACCGCAGGCAAGGGAGTTACCTATCCGCTCGATATACTATCGTTTGCCGAGAATTTTAAGATTGGAGTACACCAAGTAGCTAACTGCCTGGGGGTATTGCATTCGCTAGGCTACGCTAAGCTTAACGAACGGATCTTTCAACTGCCCAAAGCTAAGTTTCTCGTAGAGCAAGCAGAATTATATGCGTATCAAGTAAAGAATAAGGTGCAAGACATGTTCATCAAGCTATTATTGCGTTCGTATGGTGGCATGTTCGAGTATTATGTAAACCTCAACTTTGGCGAACTAGCCAAAAGGCAAAAGTGTAGCATAGGAGATATTACTAAGCAACTTGAGATTTTAGATAGGGATGGCATACTAGATTATGTAGCCGCAGAAGATGGCAACACCTTGACCTATCTGCAAGCACGACCTACCAAGGTTACGTTTGATAAAAAGGCATATCTGATACTACAAGCCAGAGAAGAGTATAGAAAAGAGTATGTGCAGCACTATGAGAAAACTACTTCTGACTGTAGGGAAAACCTACTGCTAGCCTACTTTGACGAGAAGAGAAATGAAACCTGTGGCAAATGTGATATCTGTCGCTTAGCTAAAAAATCGAATGTAGATAATGCACAACTCAGTGTATTCATAGAGAAAATAAAAGAGCTCACTTTGAATAAAAATTTGGAATTAGAAGGAATAGTTACTTCTTTTGGCTCGTTCGAAGAACACCAGATAATAGCGATTGTAAAATGGCTATTGGATAATGAATATTTAACCAAAACTAATCAAATATATACTTGGACACAAAACCAAGAGTAATAGCCACAGTAATCAATGATGTAATCTACGATCAACGTATGATACGCATCTGTACTTCACTATCTCAAGAGTATGATGTGGCACTTTGGGGTCGTAAAAAATCGGATGCCATTCTAGTGACGCGTCCGTATAAGCAAAGACGATTTTCTTTCCTCGTCCATAAGGGTGCAACCTTCTATTTGTTGTATAACCTTAAAATGTTTTACCATTTACTCTTTGCTAAGTATGACATAATTCACGCTGTGGATTTGGACACGTTGCCTGCCGGCTATATGGCAAGCAAGCTGAGAGGAAAAAAACTAGTGTATGACTCGCATGAGTATTTTACAGAAGTACCAGAGCTTATCAATAGACCAGCCAAAAGAAATATTTGGTTGAAAATAGAAGGTGCTATTTTACCTAAAATAAAAAATGCTATAACTGTAGGTCAGATGATAGCAGATGAGTATACAGCCAAGTACAAAGTAGCTTTTCAGGTAGTACGCAATTGTCCAGAGCTTAAGCCTTTGGCTAAAGTAGAGCCACAAGAAAAGTATTTAATCTATCAAGGAGCCTTGAACAAGGGGAGAGGATTAGAAGCTACCATAGAAGCTATGCAGCACTTACCTCTAAAGCTAAAGATAGCTGGAAGTGGTGATTTAGATGATGAGCTAAGAGCCTTAGTGGCGGAGTATCGCTTAGAAGATAAAGTAGAATTTTTGGGTTTATTGAAACCTGAAGAATTACCTTCTTATACAGCCAATGCATTTGCAGGAATCAACGTATCTGAAAACTTAGGACTGAGCTACTATTACTCGCTCAACAATAAGTATTTTGACCATATACACGCTGGAATACCTTCTGTTACTAATCCTTTTCCTGAGTATCAACTACTCAATGAAAAGTACGAATGCAGCGTATTTGCAACAGCACAGTCAGAAGATATAGTGAAGGCGGTTAATTTACTTTTAGATGATGTCCAGCTGTACGATAGACTGAGAAAAAACTGCTTACTTGCAAGAGAAGAGCTAAACTGGGAAAACGAAGAAAAAGCATTATTACAAGTGTATGCAGAAATACGATAAGAGAATACATATAGTGGCCTTTGATATACCGTACCCAGCCGACTATGGCGGAGTTATAGATATATATCATAAGGTAAAATCTCTACACGAGCAAGGTGTGGAGGTGATTCTGCATATGTATCAATATGGTAGAGAGCAAAACAAGGCTAAGCTGAAAAAGTATACAAAAGAGCTCTACTACTATAAACGTAGGACATTCAAAAATCCATTTATTGGATATTTACCATACATCGTAAACTCTAGAAATGGTGATGCATTGATAGACAACATTACCAAAGACGCAGCACCTATACTCTTTGAGGGATTGCACTGTACGTTTCACTTAGCTCATCCTTTGCTCAAAAAGCGTTTTAAAATAGTACGTACTCACAATATTGAGCACCAGTATTATAAACACCTAGAGAAATCAGAGATTAGTTATTTTAAAAAGTATTTTTTTAGAATAGAAGCAGAGAAGTTGCGTAAGTATGAGTCTATTTTAAAACACGCCAACCTAATAGCCGCAATAAGTCCTAATGATACCAAGCATTTTAGTAAAAAGTACGAAAATGTAATATACCTACCTGCTTTTCATAGCAATAATACTACGGAATACCCTGGGGCTAATGGCAAATATTTGCTTTACCACGGCAACCTATCTGTACCCGAAAACTATGTAGCAGCTCGAGAATTGGTAGAAAACGTATTTTCTAAAGTAGATATGAAATGTGTGATAGCAGGTAATAATCCGCACAAAGAGTTAATTGCTTTTTGCGAAAAATACCCCAATATAGAGCTCAAAACAGATTTGAGTGCAGATCACATACATGACTTAATAAAGAAAGCACATATTAATGTGCTGCATACTAATCAAAATACGGGAATCAAACTGAAATTGCTCAATGCATTATATAGAGGCAAGTTCGCAGTGGTAAATCCACTGATGGTAGAAGGTTCGGGATTAGAAAGTCTCTGTGCCATTGGCAAAAATTTTAGTGCCATGCTTACTAAAGTGAAAGAGTATTGCTTACTAGATTATACTCCGCAACACTTCGAAAACAGAAAAAAGTACTTAGAAGAGCATTTTAATAACCAGTTAGCAGTGAAAGAGCTCATAAATGTTACAGATTTCAGTAAGCTAAATGCCCCATCTCGCAAGGCTGACAACAAGGTTTTAAAGACTTTATCCCAATTATCTTCGGTTACATCTTACTTCTCCTTGTAATCCTTCCGATTTTAACGAATACTTCTACATTTGCAGCCTTATAAATAAACATGGAAAGAAGTTCCACTATTGGATACGTTTTAATATTTGTTATGTTCGCAGGTTTTTGGTATTTCACAAATCAAAATACAGAAGTTTTAGAGGCTCAACAAGAAAAAGCCAAAGAAGAGCAAGTTACAGAGGCTGAAGAAGTAGCTGATGCTCCTACAGGAGGTAGCACATCTGCTGAAAGTGTAGTAGCTGTGAGTGACAGTACTCCTGAGTCTATCACTGTATTATCAAACGATCTACTAAAGATAGAACTAAGCTCAAAGGGCGGAATACCTAAAAAGGTAATTCTGAATGAGTACGAACGGTATGATTCTTCAGATTTAGTACTATTTGAAGACAATCAAATGAGTCTGGGATACACTATCCCTTTAGTTAATGGAACGTTTATCAATACACTAACTCAGAATTTTACGGTTCAACAAACCGATGACAACGAGGTAATAATGACCGCCAACTTAGATGGAGGTGCTCAAATAACACAAACCTATACTGTAGTTCCTGGTTCGTATAAGGTAGGTTACAAAGTAGCCTTTGATGGTTTTGAGAACGTAATATCGCCTAATGGTAGATTTGCAGAGCTCAACTGGTCTGCTAAGATTCAACTTCAAGAGAAATCAATAGAAGATGAGCGAAACGTAAGTACTATTTATTATAAATATGCAACTGAAGATGATGTGGATTATCTTAGTGAAACAAGTGATGAGGATGATGAAAAACTACAAGGCAACATAAAATGGATCTCGTTTAAGCAGAAGTTTTTCAATCAGACACTTATTAACGAAAATCAGTTTACGGAAGATGCAATAGAGATTTCGACTTCTACGCCATCTACGGATTCTCATATTAAAGACTTTAAGGCTAAATTATTTATCCCGATAGAGGACAACTCTGAGGTAAGTGATATGGCCTTGTACTATGGTCCAAATCACTATCAGACCTTACAAAAGGAAGAAATAGACTTGCAAAAAATGATTCCATTAGGTTGGGGTATTTTTGGCTGGGTAAATAAAGGTATCGTAATTCCAATCTTCAATTGGTTAGATAATTACTTTGCTAGCTATGGCCTTATTATTCTATTACTCACGCTAATCATTAAGATGGCCTTGTTCTTTCCTATGTTCAAGGTATACAAGTCTACAGCTAAGATGAAGCTCTTGAAACCAGAGCTAGATGAAATAAAAGAGCGTACAGGTGGCGACGCACAAAAAGCTCAGCAAGAGCAGATGAAGCTATACAAACAAGCGGGAGTAAGCCCTTTAGGTGGTTGTTTACCTCAACTCGTGCAGATGCCTATCTTATTTGCTATGTTCCGCTTTTTTCCTAGTAGTATAGAGCTACGCCAGGAGAGGCTTTGGTGGGCAGAAGATCTAAGTACCTATGATAGTATCTGGACATTCCCTAATGGTTTTGAGATTCCTTTTTATGGAGATCACGTAAGTTTATTTACACTTATGATGACAGCCGTAACGCTTGTATATACCTACATGAATAGTCAAAGCAGTGGTCAAATGGTCGGTCCTATGAAAACCGTAATGTACCTTATGCCGCTTATGTTCTTAGGTTTCTTTAATAACTATGCAGCGGCACTATCTTTCTACTACTTCCTATCTACGTGTATTACCATCATCCAAAACTTTGTAATCCGTAAATTTGTGATAGACGAGGATAAACTTCACAAGCAGATACAAGAAAGTAAGAAGAAGAAAGTGAAGATGAAGAAATCTGGTTTGCAAAAAAGACTAGAGGATATGGCTAAGAAGAGAGGGATAGACCCAAAAACAGGTAAGTCTTCGAATTCATCTAAGAAAAAGCCGGGTAAATAGTACTACAGGAAAGGATTGGGTTTTAGGTTGGCAGGATAGTCAGTAACTAGATCTGCAGTATCTAAATCGTCCTGATACTAATTATTTTGTGCTATTAATTTGACTTGATAATGATATTTGGTGGACCTTTTACTAAAGATGGCTTAGCTAGACTATATGAGGTAGTAGAGATGAAGGTTAATTATTTTGCCTTTTGGAAAAGATTTTGAGACTCCTATCACCTGTCGGAAATCATAGACTATCTTTATTCTCCTTGTAAGGTTAATATCTCTATCTTTGGTTCTAATTATTATTTACTGATGAAAAAAAAAATATTCATATCCGTATTTGTTATCTTTACTTTTACTTCTCTATTTTCTCAAACAGCTGGCGACTTTTATAATCGTGCTTCCGTTAAGTTTAATTCTGGAGACTTTGCAGGTGCCGCCACAGAATATACACGAGCCATAGACTTGAGTAATAACTCTGCCGTATTGTATAGTAATAGAGGAGTTTGCTACTTCAAAATAGAAAAATTCGATAACGCTTTAAATGACTACAGCCGAGCAATAGCTTTAGATTCTACCATCTCAAATGCTTATTTCAACAAAGGGAATGTCTTGAAATCTTTAGAGAGAAATAATGAAGCCCTTATCGCTTATGACCATGCGATAAAGTTAGATTCAACAGACAAAAAATACTTCCAAAACAGAGGTATGGTAAAAGCAGTATT
>JBDNFQ010000132.1:0-4925 GCA_041689715.1 Bacteroidia bacterium | reverse complement strand
TATGCGCCCTCACCTGGACTCGAACCAGGGACCTATTGATTAACAGTCAACCGCTCTAACCAGCTGAGCTATGAAGGCGTCTTGTGCTCTCTTTCAAAAGCGAGTGCAAAAATAGATTTTTAGTTTAAACCAAAAATACTTTTTGCAAATTTATTTAGGAAGTAGTGTGCAGCTCCCTAAAGACTCCACTTTAGCGGTGATTTTTTTGCCTGATTCTATGAATACTGCTGGCGTAGCAGCTCCAGCGAGTAGGATTTCACCTGCTTTGAAGGGTTGATTGTACTTGACAGCAAGGCGAGATGCATTGCAAATAGATAAATATGGATTATCTAAAATAGCATTACTGCTATCGCTTTGCATTACTTCTTTATCAAATAATAGACTTATCTCTAGGTCGTTGAGAGATGCAGGAAGCGGTTGCCACGCTCCGATTACGAATGCCGATGAAGAACAATTATCTGCTATTACATCTTCTAAAGAAAATTTAAAATTCTCATAACGTGAGTCTATTACTTCTATAGCAGGAGCACACGCTTGGATATATTCGGGTATCTCCTCTAGGCTTATCTCTCTATTTAAGTCCTTCTTTAGTAAGAAAGCTATCTCTGGCTCTGCTCTAGGGTGTATGAACTGGTCCATAGGCAACTCCTCCCCGCTTTTGTACCACATATAGTCTGTAAGTCTACCCCAGATCATATCATGCACGCCCATCTGCTCCATTTTGGCAAAGGAGGTGAAGCCTAGCTTTAAACCTGCAAAAGTTTCTCCTCTGCCATATCTTTCTTCTAAGGAAAGTCGCTGTATCTCGTATGCTTGCTCTTCTGTGAAGCTCTCATTAGTACTTATCTGGGTAGTGGCTTTAGCAATGGCTGCTGCCGCGTCTAGTGTTTTAGCTATTTCATTCAAATTCATGACTGCGAAAATAGCTCATCAAACTCAAGTGCATTCACCTCGGCGAATATATACAAACTCAAAATTGCTCGCTGCGGCTCACTAAGACGAAGGTAAAATCAAGTGTTAGATTCAAATGTATTCGTTCTCAGAATCCATTTAGTTCTTATATTAATAGAAAATAATATGTGAAAGAAGGTAAGACCCTTTCAGGGTCGAATGCTATGTAGACAGTATCCCGTAATGATAAATATGAAATCCCTACGGGATTAGTTGTAAGATGATTTGATGTTCAAGTGCTAAATGGAAATAGATAATCACGTAGAAATAGAAAATATTGCTAGACCACAGGTATACTTAATTGTCTGTAAGTTGTGATTTGGTATTTGTTCCTTTGGTATTTGAATGCTTTACTTTTGTACCAATGAGTTTACTAGTAATAGGAAGTGTGGCTTTTGACGCCATAGAGACGCCTTTTGGCAAGACAGATAAAATAATAGGGGGTGCAGCTACGTACATATCTCTTAGTAGTAGTTATTTCACTGACAAGGTGCAATTAGTAGCTGTAGTAGGTGGTGACTTTCCTAAGGAAGATATAAAGCTTCTTGAAGATCATGGTGTAAATACTGAAGGTCTTCAGATAAAAGAGGACGAGAAGTCATTTTTCTGGAGTGGAAAGTACCACAACGATATGAATAGCCGCGACACACTAGTTACTGAGCTTAATGTGCTGGAGAATTTTGACCCTGTAATCCCTCAAGCGTATCAAGGGAGTGAGTATGTAATGCTAGGAAATCTGAGCCCAGACGTACAGCGTAAGGTGATAGAGCGTATGGAAACTAGGCCTAAGCTTATCGCATTGGATACCATGAACTTTTGGATGGATATCGCTCTGGAAGAGTTACATACGACTATAGCTATGGTGGATGTGCTTATTATCAATGATGAAGAAGCTCGTCAACTGAGTGGTGAATATGCTCTTAAAACTGCAGCTAAGAAGATATTGGCGATGGGACCAAAGTATCTCATCATTAAAAAAGGAGAGCATGGTGCTTTACTCTTTGGTGAGGATAAAGTGTATTTCTGCCCTGCATTATTATTGGAGTCTGTTTTTGATCCTACGGGAGCTGGAGACACATTCGCAGGAGGATTCATAGGTCACTTAGCAGCTACAGATGATATATCTTTTGCTAACTTGAAGCGTGCTGTAATATACGGTAGTGCAATGGCTAGTTTCTGTGTAGAAAAATTTGGAACAGAGCGTATCGTAAACTTAAGTAAGTCTGAAGTGAACACTCGTGTGCAGGAATTTATAGATTTGAGTCAGGTGGAGATAAGCCTGTAGGGCTTATTTAATTTTGAATGGTTGAGTTTAGAATGATGGAGTTTTAAACGATTCTATTTTCACTTACTCTTAGCAGAATTTTTTTTATTTTTTAAGGTTATATTGCTAAGTACTAAAGTGATAATAAAAATGCCAAAGCAATGAAAGACCTTAAAGTATTTGAAACACAAGAAGTGCGAACGCATTGGGATCAAGAAGCAGAGAAATGGTACTTTTCTGTAGTGGATGTGGTCGCTGTACTTAGTGATAGCAGCGTTCCTAAGCGATATTGGAGTGACTTGAAAAAGAAGTTGACGAACGAAGGAAGTCAGTTGTACGATAATATCGTACAACTGAAATTTGAGTCTTCAGATGGGAAACGGTATAAAACAGATTGTCTAAATACTGAAAATTTATTCAGACTCATACAGTCTATTCCGTCTCCCAAGGCAGAACCTTTTAAACTATGGCTGGCACAAATAGCTAGTGAGCGACTAGACGAAATGCAAGACCCTGAGCTGAGTATAGACAGAGCTCTAGAACAGTATCTGAAACTTGGCTACAGTGAAAACTGGATAAACCAACGGCTGAAAAGCATAGAAATACGCAAGGAGCTGACGGACGAATGGAAGAATCGAGGTTTAAAAGAAGGAAAGCAATTTGCTATACTTACCAATATTATTACCAAAGCATGGTCTGAAAAGACGACTAAAGAATACAAGATTCTCAAAGGCTTAAAGAAAGAAAATCTGCGGGATAACATGACCAATACAGAGCTTATTCTGAATATGCTTGCTGAAGCTTCTACCAAAGACATCTCTCAAGCAGTAGATCCTGAAACTTTCGAAGAGAGTAAAGAAGTAGCCAAGCAAGGAGGTGATGTAGCTAGTGTTGCTCGGAAGTCTCTGGAAGCTAAGACGGGTAAAAAGGTGGTAAGTGAGTTGAATGCGAAATCTGCACTGCCTAAGCATACGAAAAATTTTAAAAAGTAAAATGAATACCAAAATCTGGAAACAAAAATCTGCCCCTGACCAAGCTCTCGTAGATGTACTTACTTCTGAGCTTAATGCTCCAGCGTTAATAGCCCAAATGCTTGTGCAGCGTGGTGTGGATAGTCCAGATAAGGTGAAAAAATTCTTTAACCCCAGAATAGAGGACATGCATGATCCGTTTCTGATGAAGGATATGGATAAGGCTATTGAGCGTATACAGCTGGCTCAAGACAATAAAGAAGGCGTGCTCATCTTTGGAGATTATGATGTAGATGGCACTACTTCTGTGGCTTTAGCGTATTCATTTTTCAAGGATAAATTTGACAATATAGATTACTATATACCAGATAGGTACAGAGAAGGCTATGGGATAAGTAATGCAGGGATAGACTATGCCAAAGAGAATGGACTTAGTCTTATAATAGCACTAGACTGCGGGATTCGAAGTATAGATAAAGTAGAATACGCTACTTCATTGGGTATAGACTTTATCATCTGTGATCACCACTTGCCGGGTAAGGAATTGCCAGCTGCAGTAGCAGTGCTAGACCCCAAACGTAAAGATTGCGAATATCCATTCAAAGAATTAGCGGGATGTGGAATAGGACTAAAGTTAGCCCAAGCTTATTCTCAAGTTAATGAATTGGACGAACGAGAGTATCTGCAGTACTTAGATTTTGCAACGCTGAGTATAGCGAGTGATATAGTGCCTATAGAGGATGAGAATAGAGTGATAGCTCACTTTGGTCTAAAAATAATCAATCAACAACCACGCATAGGACTTAAAAAACTAATTGAAGTTTCTATCAATAAGGAAGAACTGAGTATTGGTGACCTAGTGTTTTATCTAGGACCTAGAATAAATGCTGCTGGGAGAATGGGAGATGCTAAAAATTCTGTGAAGATGCTAATAGCGGATACAGATGAAATGGCCAATGAATTTGCCAAAGAGCTAGAAACTCAGAATGCAAGCAGAAAGATAGTAGATCAGCAGATTACAGCAGATTTTCAAGAGATAATAGCGAAGAACCCCAGCCTATTAGAGCGAAAAACACACGTTTTCTATAAAGAAGACTGGCACAAAGGTGTAGTAGGGATAGCTGCTAGTAGGGCCATAGAGCTGTATTATAGACCTACTATCATTCTTACTAAAAGCGGCAAGGGTATGCTGGCCGGAAGTGCAAGGAGTGTAAAAGGATTTGATGTGCACGAAGCTTTGGAAAAATGTAGCGAGCACTTAGAGCAGTTTGGGGGGCACATGTACGCTGCAGGTATGACAATGAAGGCAGAGAACTTAGACGCATTCCGAGAAGCCTTTGAAAAAGTAGGAGAGGAGATGCTAAATGAAGAGATGCTCACTCCTAAAGTATTTTACGATGCGGAGCTAGATGTAAGTCTGGTAGACATGAAGTTTCTGAGCATAGTGAATAAAATGGCACCTTTTGGTCCAGCTAATATGACTCCAGTCTTTTATGCCAAAGGCTTAAAAGATGACGGCACAGGTAAGATAATAGGGAAGACTGCTGAGCATCTTCGGCTGAATGTGAAACGTGCGAATGATTCTTTAGCAGCTGTTGGATTTGGAATGGCTGACAAACTAGCGGACATTAAAAAAGCAGACTCTTTTGAAGCCTGCTTTCAGATTAATGAAAATGTCTTTCGTGGTACTAGTACCATTCAGCTCATGCTGAAAGATGTACGTACTACCAGCGGTGTTT
>JBDNFQ010000131.1:0-2992 GCA_041689715.1 Bacteroidia bacterium | reverse complement strand
TATGATGTAGCTTTACTAACGAGTTTGCCAGAATGTGAGTATGTAGCTAGCACACCTCTACAAACTAAAAGGGAAACACCGCAGCAGGCGGGCAACCTAGATTTAGCAGAAATGTTTAGTTTATATCCTAATCCCACCAAGAATTTTGTGATAGTAACTCTGCAGACAGACCAAAAAATGGACGTGCACTTTTCTTTGGTAGATATGTATGGGGTTGAAGTTAAAGACTTCGGTACTCTAACAACTTTAGTTGGCGAAAATAAAGCAAAGCTAACAACAGACGGCTTACGAGCTGGGACGTACTTTATGCAGTTAACAACACCTCAGAAAATACTATACAGAAAAATGGTGCTAGTGGACTAACTTAGATAAAATAATAGGCAAAAGAGGGGCAGAAATGCTCCTCTTTTTTTGTTCATGGACTTAGTAAGATAGTAAGTAAACTAATCTTCACTCTTACACGCCGCAGCAGGTAGAGCACCGCACATAGTACAGGCTACACCTTCTTCTTGCATCATAGGGTTCTTGCCGGCACATCCGCCACGTACTTCACCATCTTTTACCAGAACTACACGTATAGCCATGTCTAGTAAGGCAACACCTAAAGAGCATTTGCCGCGGCGAACCACAAGATGATAACTGCATATTGCACTGTGCATATGTAATACCGCTTTTGTACACGCTACAAGGGCGGCACTTACGCATACAATCGCGTCAGACTGTCTAAAAACTATCCACTAAGAAAGGGTATCTTTATAGCAATGAATTTTATCGCTGCCTTCTACTCGTATTCCTTTTATTTCGATATACTCCTCTATTGCGGTAGTGGTATCTCCGGGATCTGTCGTATCATTTTTGGGTGTGATCGGTTCATCAGGTCCGCAGCCCACTAAAAAAACTGCACTTAAACATAAACTTACAAACGTGATTTTAATAAAATTTTTCATTGTGTCTTTTGAATTTAAATTCAATAATAAGAGTTACTATTTCTTTTAGTAATCACCAAAATAAGTTACTATAAAGCATACAGTTAGTGAACGTATGAACATTAAAAAAAACGTCCGATTCTATTCTACACCCAGATACTTATGTGTCTGCAAACTCACAAACCAGTTGGGATTCTTTAGTACATAGTCAAAGATTATTTTTTCGGTAACCTCACGTTTATCCCATTCGGGCTGAAGGTATAGCTTACACGTATTGGGCACCATTTGTTGATGAGACTCTGCCCAAGCAATATCGCTTTTATTGAATACTACCACTTTAAGCTCATCTGCTCGAATAGCTGCAGAAGCTATAGGGGCCTTAAATTTCTTTGGAGAGAAGGTAACCCAATCAAAATCACCAATTAGTTCATACGCTCCACTCGTCTCTATATGCACTCTAAAACCTTCCTTTTTGAATGCTTTAGAAATTTCAGTTAGGTCATACATAGCAGGTTCTCCACCTGTGAGTATCAGTATTCTACTTGGATGCTTTTTAGCTTCCGCTAGCAGAAATCCTATTGACTTCTTGGGGTGCTTATCTGCGTCCCAACTATCTTTCACATCGCACCAAACACAGCCTACATCACAACCACCTAAGCGTATAAAAAATGCTGGCTGACCTGTATATACTCCCTCCCCTTGTATGGAGTAGAAATATTCCATTACCGGAAATTCTGTCATGCTATGTTGTGCTTCTTTTTAAAGCTTTTAAGTGTATTGAATAGTAATCCATATCTAGTCATAGGTCCAACTCCCCCAGGTACAGGAGTTATAGCACCACTTATTTCTTTAACAGCCTCATAGTCTACATCTCCTTTAAGTACGTATCCTCTTTTATTATCTGCATCTACTCGTGTAATCCCAACATCTATAATAGTAGCTCCTTTTTTTACCATATCTGCTTTTAGAAAATCTGGTATACCAACTGCCACTATTACTATATCAGCTATGCGGGTAAAAGCTCCTATATCCTGTGTATATCTATGGCATACAGTCACCGTAGCATCTCTACCACCCTGACTCATAAGAATACTCATTGGCCTACCTACTATATTACTTCTACCTATCACTACGCAGTGTTTTCCTTTGGTTTCTATGCCATATTCTTCTAGCATTATTATTACCCCAAAAGGAGTCGCACTAATGAATGTATCTTCACTAATGGTCAGCTTTCCTACATTGAGCGTATGAAAGCCATCTACATCTATAGCTGGGTTTATACTCTCTATTATTTTAGTCGCATCGATATGCTTAGGTACAGGCAGTTGAACAATTAGTCCGTCAATATTTTCATCCTTATTTATGATTTCTATAAGATTTAAGAGAGCCACTTCGCTTGTTTCTGAATCAAGTTTATATACACTAGATTCAAAACCTACATATTCACAATCTTTCTCTTTGCTATTTACATATGTTTTGCTAGCACCATCTTCTCCTACTAGAATAGCCGCCAAATGCGGAGCTCTGTGACCTTCTTTCATCAGTGCTGCAACTTCTTCTTTTATTTTGCCCCGTAATGTTAGAGCAAGTGCCTTTCCGTCAAGTATAATTGTCATGAGCGGTCAAAAATATGACATAAATTTACTATTGTGAAGCGTTGAACATAACTTCATTGTATTTTCGTATTAAGTTCATATGAGAATTATAGTCATTTGCTTGATACTTGCCTTTGTTGCTTCTGGCTGCAAAAAAAATGAAGTGGTTCTTGATATAGACCATAGTTCTAAGTATCAGCCCTTAGCAGTAGGGCATACATGGATATATCAAGTAGACAGCATCTCCTTCTACGGCAATATATCTCAAAGACCAGATACCTTCCATTTTTTACAACGCAATACAGTAGAGTCGTCATTTACAAACGAACAAGGACAATTATCTTATAGAGTAACTCGATCGGTCAAAAGAGATTCGCTTACAGATTGGGTTTTTCAACGTAACTACAGCCTCACTAAAACAGACATTGATTTATTACAAACATTTGAAGATGAAACTACTATAGAGTTTAC
>JBDNFQ010000130.1:0-13266 GCA_041689715.1 Bacteroidia bacterium | reverse complement strand
TCTTCGTATGTAGGAGAAAATGCAGAATTTGAAAGACAGTTGCTAAGTGGAGAGCTAGAAGTAGAGCTGCTGCCACAAGGCACACTCGCAGAAAGATGCAGAGCAGCAGGGGCAGGTATTCCTGCATTTTTCACTCCTGCAGGATATGGCACCGAGGTAGCCGAGGGCAAAGAAGTACGCGAGTTTAACGGTAAGCAGTATATCATGGAGAAGGCCTTTGAGTCAGACTATGCCATAGTAAAAGCGTGGAAAGGCGATACCGATGGTAATCTGATATTTAAAGCAACAGCACGTAATTTTAATCCATTGATGGCTATGGCAGGAAAGATTACCATAGCAGAAGTGGAAGAACTGGTGCAGCCAGGAGAGTTAGACCCTAACTCTATTCATACGCCTAGCATATTTGTAAATAGAATTTTTCAAGGCGTAGATTACGAAAAGAGAATCGAACAAAGAACGATAAGATAATGCTTACAAAAGAACAAATAGCACAGCGAATTGCCAAGGAATTAAAAGATGGGTACTACGTAAACTTAGGTATAGGCATACCAACTTTGGTTGCTAACTACGTGCCAAATGATATAGATGTTACCTTACAAAGTGAGAACGGATTACTCGGAATGGGTCCGTTTCCTACGGAAGAAGAAATAGATGCAGACCTTATAAATGCAGGTAAGCAGACCGTTACTACCTTGCCTGGTTCCGTCTTTTTTGATAGTGCCACGAGCTTTGCGATGATACGCAGCGGCAGGGTAGACCTCACTGTATTAGGTGCTATGGAGGTAAATGACAAAGGTGATATAGCCAACTGGAAAATTCCGGGTAAAATGGTGAAAGGTATGGGAGGAGCAATGGATTTAGTAGCCTCCGCTCAGAATATTATTGTTGCTATGCAGCACACTAATAGAGCAGGAGAGAGTAAGCTACTCAAAGAGCTAAGTCTTCCAGTAACGGGGCTAGGCTGTGTAAAAAAAGTAGTGACTAACTTATGCGTAATGGATATTACTGCTCGTGGATTTGAACTGAAAGAACTAGCTCCAGGAGTATCTATAGCAGATGTGCAAGCAGCTACAGCAGGTAGGTTGATAGTAGAAGGGAATATACCTGAGATTTTATTTTAAAAGGGTGCATAGATGGACCCTAAAATAAAGATTTTCGCTGAATACGGTTTCATTAAGTCATAGGGATACGCTACTCGTCACTAATCGGCACAAAACGCTCAACGGTATCTGCACTAAGTACAAGAGCATTAAAATGGAAGAGATTTGTTAGACTACGTTGACCTCCATCTCTAAATCTATCTGGTAGGTGTCTAGTACACTTTTTTGTATAGCTTTAGCTAGGTCGTACACCTCGTGTCCTTGGGCATTGCCATAGTTTACGAGTACTAGTGCTTGCTTGGCGTGGCTACCTGTATTGCCTACTCGCTTGCCTTTCCAGCCTAGGTTCTCTATGAGCCAGCCTGCAGGTACTTTAACCTTGTCATCTGATGCTGGGTAGCTTTTTATTTCAGGAAACTTTTCCTTTAGTGTATCAAAAAGGGCTTTTTCTATAACGGGGTTTTTGAAGAAGCTACCACTGTTGCCCAGTTCGGCAGGATCTGGTAATTTACTTTGTCGTATGGCTATCACGGCATTGCTTACATCGCGTATAGTAGGAGTGGAGGAGCCGTGCTCTTGCAGGTAGTTTTCTATATCACCATAGCTAGTATTGAGCTTGTGATCTCTTTTGGTAAGCCGTATGCCTATGCTGCTGATGAAGTATTGGCCTTTGGCTGTTTTCTTAAAAATACTCTCCCGATATCCAAACTCGCATTCTTTATTAGTAAAACGCTTCGTCTTAAGTGTCTTTATGTCCACGGCTTCTACGTACGTAAGTACATCTTTCATCTCTTTGCCGTATGCTCCTATATTTTGCATAGGTGCAGCACCTACAGAGCCAGGAATTAGACTCAAGTTTTCTATTCCTCCATATTCCTTCTCTATGCAGTATAACACAAGCTCATGCCAGTTTTCTCCACTTGCTATGGCTAGTTCTATGTGGTTATCATCCTCAGTCACCGTGCAGATACCTTTAGTTTGGTTCACTAGTACGGTTTTTTCTATATTGCCAGTGAGTAAGATATTGCTTCCTCCGCCTATTAACATAGCCTCTTTTAGGTTTGGTATGTCTTGTAGTTGTTTTAGGTCTTTCAGAAAAATGACTTCTTTGGCTAGTACATCTAGCCCGAAGGTATTGTAATCTTTGAGTGATATATAGGTGTTTGGCGTACTCACAATGCAATAGTAGCGTGGTGTTCTAATATTAATCCTTATTTTTCCCAACAAATAAACACATTATGAAAAAAATCGTCATCTTATTGTTCGCTTTTGGAGTCTTAATCACTGCTTGTCAAGACGACGATGCAGAAGTAGTAATTACCGCATCTCAGGAAGTTTGTGATAGCTTAGATATACTCTATACGAATGATGTAGCACCCATACTAGCAGATGCAGGATGCTCTGGAGTATACTGCCATGGAAGTGGAGCAGGAGGAGTAAACCTGACTGACTATGACAATACAAAAACGGCCTCAGAAAGTTCTAAATTTCTAAAATCTATACGACATGAATCGGGAGCTAGCCCTATGCCAAAAGGGGGCAATAAGCTGAGCGACCAGCAGATAGAGACTATCGAGTGCTGGGTAAAAAGTGGGAGTAGGGAGTAATTAAGTTTAAGATTAAAATTAAGTCTAAATTTAAGTTTAAAGAAAAGGATAAAGAAGTCTAAATTTAAACTTGCTACTATTTAATAGCTACAGTCATCTCCCGTTTACCATTAGCTCCTGGAGGGTTTTCTATAGTATACCCTGCGGCTATTAGATCTCGTTTTAGCTGGCCTGCTGCGGAGTAGGTAGTTAGCACGCCGCCCGTTTTGGTAGCTCTGTATAGTTTTCGGAAAATATCACCACTCCATAACTCTGGCTGTTTTTTAGGAGCAAAGGCATCAAAGAAAATACAGTCGTACGTATCGTTTGCTAAGCGTACATATTCTAGTTTTTGTGTGGTTTTGTGTAACGTAAAATTCTCAGAAATTTTCACGTTTGTTTCCCATTCGGCAGCATGCAGTTGAGTGAAAAGTTCTTTGTCGCCTAATAATTTGCCGTAGCCTATTTTCTCTATTAAGTCAAAGGGTACCTGAAACGGCTCTAGGGTGTGAAAGTAGATTTTTGTTTTCTTTTCAAGGGCATACTGAGCTGCAAGTAAAGCATTTAGTCCTGTGCCGAAACCGACTTCTAGTACTTGCATATTCCCTTTTATACGACCTAAGCCCTCTTGCAAAAAGACATGGCGAGACTCCGATATAGCTCCATTGCGACTATGATATGTTTCGTCCATACTCGGTATGTAGAGCGTGTATTCCCCTGTTTTGGTTTCTTGCAGTACCATAAGGGACAAAGAAATAATTTTAAATTAATATTGCAGCCATCATGCAACCAAAAGTACTATCAATAATTATTCCTGTGTACAACGAGGAAAAAACCATTCACTTAATACTTGATAAAATAAAACAAGTAGAGTTGATAGGAGGATTAGAAAAAGAGATAGTAATGGTAAATGATAAGTCGAGCGATAACTCATGGGATCGATTAAAAACCTACAAAGCAGAAAATCCAGATATTAAGATTTCTCTTTTTGACCATGACGTGAATAAAGGAAAAGGTGCAGCCTTACATACGGGAATCAAAGAAGCTGTGGGTGATTTGATATTAATACAAGATGCAGACTTAGAATATGATCCTTTTGAATACAATGAGTTGCTTAAACCGCTATTAGAAGGACACGCAGATGTAGTGTATGGATCTCGTTTTATGGGAGGCAAGCCACATAGAATACTTTTCTTCTGGCACAGTCTAGGAAATGGTATGCTCACGCTTATGAGTAATGCTATGACTAATCTTAACCTGACTGATATGGAAACGTGTTATAAGCTCTTCAAGGCAGATATCATAAAAGGATTAAGCCTGAAAGAAAACCGTTTTGGTTTTGAGCCAGAAGTAACGGCTAAGATCTCTCGTATACCTAATATTAGAATATATGAAATAGGAATATCCTACTACGGCAGAACATATGAAGACGGTAAGAAAATAGGATGGAAAGATGGTATACGAGCCATCTATTGCATTATGAAGTACAATATTTGGGCTAAGAACTAGTGAGTAGTACAAGTATTGAATGACAGAATAAAGGAACGGATGGATACACTAGTATCAATTGAACCTCAAATCCAATTGCTCTCCTCTGTTTTTATGCTGATATTATCACGCTCTTATACAATCTCTTTCTCTTTCTGGGCATTTACAAATAGTACGTTGCCTATTTTATCATATCCAAGGAAGGTTTCATGTCCATCGTGTTTTACTTTTTCATAACGGAAACCTACTATAGTTAAGTCTGCGTCTCTAGACTTTTCATTGATCACCTCTTTATTGGTCAACCCTAAAGCTTTGGGTATTATCTCTATGTTATTGGCAGATATAGGCAGTCGTCCTGTACTTATCATTTCCAGCATCTTGTTACGTTGCTCCAAAGCTTCTTCCTCAGGGTATACCGCAAATAGTTTTATCTGTCCACCTTTGCTCCAGTCTGGATGACCAAGTATAATATAAGCTATGTAAATCATAAGATTCGCATTTTGATAGTCGCTACTTGTTATCCAAAGATGTATCTCATTATTAAATCCAAAATCCTTGTCACTGCTAGATAGTACACAGATGTCGTAGTTTACAGCTTTTGCTAAGCCAAGGTGCTCCACTATCTCTTTGCATCCATCCTCTTGATGTTTGTTAAACTCAAAAAGAATCATGTTATTCTCTTGCCCACTTATACCAGGTAGTTGCAGCGTTTGCGAAATACTATTCATATAGCTAGGGTTTACCATAGTGTCTACAAAAACACTGCTATCCGATATTTGAGCCATTTTGACAAGGCGAGCGTGATCTCTCTCTGCTTTTCTCATAGTATCACTGCTCAAGTAACCATCAATGTGGTGTATATAGGTTCCAAAACCTATTCTGTGAGATATCCATCGCAATAGATCAAATGCAGCAAAACGATCAAAAGAATCTTTAGAGATAGCTACTACGGATGGTCGCCAAGCGTCATCTGCATTGGCTTTTCTTTTTTGTAAAAATACTTGTAGGTTTCTACTCACCTGAAAAATAACGCCGCTAAAAATAGCTGCCATATCACTTTTTTTATTGTAAGCACTCAATACCAGATATATCACGGTCATCAAAACTATAGCTCCTATAGCATAGAAAGTGTTTATTTTAAACATTAGCCCAATACACATTACAGCACCGAGTAGAGAGATGTACCACTTACTTTTAAAAGAAGGTCTGTAGCCTGGGTTAGAAGCAAAGTTTTCAAAAAGGGAGATTAAACAAATAGAACCGTAGGTCACCATGAAAAACATAGATATGACCTCAGCTACAGCATTTACATCACCCGTTAGTACAAATAAAAATGCGATAACACAAGTAACAAGTGAGGCATTCACAGGCTCTCGGTTACTTGGCTTCACCTTGCCTAGCCATTTGTTTAGCCTAGGAACGGGTACTATTTTATCCAGTGAAATAGCGTTAAGAGTACGGGGAGCTACCATCACACTACCCAATGCAGAGGATATAGTAGCTGCCGCAAGTCCGATAGGAATAATAGGCCACCATATAGCTATGTCCGACATTATCAATTGATTGTCTAGATTTCCTAGTTCTGCTGCATTGGCACTGCTACCTAGTTTGAATGTTATAAAAATATAAATTAACATGCCTATGGTGGTAGCAGCTAATGTCCCAATAGGGATTGATTTTTTGGGATCTTTGAGGTCCCCAGAGAGTCCTACGCCAGCTGTCATACCAGTAAAGGCAGGGAAAACAATTGCAAATATTTTAAAGAAATCACCTTTATCATTTATCCATCTAAATGTATCTGGAGCTTTAAACCCTGCTACTGGGCCACCTGCGAAAAACATAACCAACGAAACTGCTAGTATAGCTACTACAATGTATAAAACTGATATACCGCTGCTGGCACCTTTAGTAAGCATGAGCCAAGCAAGGAGTAAGACGGAGAGTATACCAATCACCATTTTATTAATAGTAAACGGAAGATTTTCATTTATAAAAGGCAAGAATGGTTCAAATGCCTCAGTAAATGCAATAAGGTAAAAAGCAACACTAATAGCTTGGGAGAGATAGAGTGCTATACCTATGGATGCACCTATTGTGAGCCCAAACGAACGGGAAATAATGAAGTACTCACCGCCGCCTTCTACTTTTTGGTTAGTAGCAATCTCTGCAAGTGCCATAGCTGTAGGTATGGTAACCATGTGGCCTATAATTACGATGGCTATGGTTCCATATACTCCCACTTGACCCACTGAATAACCAAACCGAAGAAACATGATAGCTCCTAGTATAGTAGAAATAGCCGTCAGAAAAACTGGAGCTGTTCCAAATTTTCCTTTGGGATTAAGTGCGGTCAAAGCCATATTTATATCGTTCTATTGAGAAACAAATGTGGTTAAAAAAGTCGCATATAATAGGAATAACAGCAATAATATTTCAATTCAAAAAGAAATTCCAAGATTCTACCTGGTGTAATTCCTGTCTTACATCTACTTGAATAGAGGTGAGGATTGACAAGGGAAATTCGGTATAAGGTAGAATAAAAAAAAGCTAATTGTAGGACCTTTAGGTTAAAATAAAACTAGCTCAAGGCTTCTTTATATGTAGCGAGGCAAAGTTCTCTTGATGCCTTATGCTCCACTATCTCCTTTGGGTATGCAGACGTGCCCCATTCTGGAATCCACTTTTTTATATAGTGGTGCTGCTTATCAAATTTTTCTATCTGTGTGTACGGGTTGAAAATACGAAAATACGGAGCAGCATCTACTCCGCTTCCTGCGGCCCATTGCCAGCCACCATTATTACTCGCTAGGTCAAAGTCAAGCAATTTTTGAGCAAAATATGCTTCTCCCCATCTCCAGTCTAGTAGTAAGTGTTTGGTAAGAAAACTAGATACTACCATACGTACTCTATTGTGCATAAAACCAGTAGTATTTAGTTCTCGCATGCCTGCATCTACCATGCCATAACCTGTTTTTCCGGCACACCATGCTTCGAAATAAGCTTCGTTGTTAGACCATTTTATCTCATCGTACTTTGGGCGAAAACTGCCACCCACTACATGGGGAAAGTGATGTAGTATCTGGATATAAAAGTCTCGCCAAATTAGTTCGTTAAGCCATTTTTCGCTCGCTTTATTTCCTTTGGTAGCCTTGTCTCGTATGCTTATAGTGCCAAATCTGAAATGTACCGATAGTCTAGAAGTACCTTCTATAGCAGGGAAGTTTCTTTGGTCTTCGTAGTTTTTTATGATACCGAGTGTGGTGCTTTTCTTAGGAAAGGGCACGGAGCTTTTCTCAAATCCCATTTCTTCTAATGAAATGATAGGAGATGGGTCTAGTTTCTCAAAGTTTTGGAAATACGCGGAGTTAGGGTAGGGTTTTAGATAGTATGAATTTAGCTTCTGTTTCCATTTTCGGCTGTAGGGCGTGTATACCACATATGGAGTTCCATCATCTTTCAGTATTTCGTCTGTCTCAAAAATCACGTGGTCTTTGAAGGTATGAAAGCTCACATTATGTGAATCCAGTAATCTAGCAACTTCGGCATCGCGTTCCTTTGCATACGGTTCGTAGTCTCTATTGGTATATACTGCAGTGGGTCGTATTTCTTGTATTATTTGCGGCCAGAGTTCTGTAGGATTACCATAATATATTTTAAGGCTGCTGCCAAGCTCTTTTAGTTCTGTATTTATTCGTTGCAGTTCTGTATGTATGAAAGTAACTCTTGCATCTTTTTTATCCTCCAGCTTATCCAAGATATTAGTATCAAAAATAAAAATGGGTTGCACACTAGAGCCGCTTTTTAGGGCTTCATAAAGAGCGGCATTGTCATCTAACCTTAGGTCCCTTCGGTGCCAATGGATTACAGTACTCATAGTGCTTTTAAAGCCGATTTAGTTGTTTGGTACATATGGAATTTTGCTGTTTTTAGTTTAGGTGAGGTCACTCTATAGCTATGGAGCAACGTTGCAGACATTTCACCTAGACCTAGTTTTAGGAGAAATGCAGGCATATTTGGTAGCCAAGTTTTAGCTCCTTCATTTTGTGCTATATCATCTATGAAATCGTTCATACGAAAAGGATTTAGCCCCACTATATTATATGTTCCAGGGTCTAGTTTGTCCGCAAATAGCTGCTCTACCAGCTTAGCAAATTCATCTTTGTGTGTATAGTTTGCATACATTTTTCCATTACCAAAGGCCGAGGCAATATAGAATTTAGCCACTTTGCCAAGTGTGGCATATACGCCTCCTTTTTTACTGAGGTACAGTCCAATACGTAGCGTGCTTAGTTTAGCATTTGAACCTATCGGCTTAGCAGCATTTTCCCAGTCCACACATAGTTTGGCCATGAAATCATTTCCCGCTGGCGAATCTTCTGTTAATACTTGATCACCGCTATCTCCATAATATCCCATTGCACTCGCTTGGATAAAATGTCGGACGGGTATATTCTTTTGTTTAATTGTTTCGACCAGTAAATTAGTGGCTCCTACTCGTGAATTTATAAGCTCTTTCTTACGTTTGCTTGTCCATCTTCCACCTATTATAGAGCTGCCAGCTAAATTGATAACGTACTCAGTTCCTTCCCAAGCTTTTGGGTCTATCTCTCCTTTAGATAGGTCCCAGTTATACAGGTTTTGTGAAACATCTGTGGGTCTACGTGTTAGAATTTTTATCGTATATCCTAACTGAGTAAGATGTGCAGCTACTTCTGAACCTATAAGACCTGTGCCGCCTGAAATGAGGATACTTGACATTAGCTTACAAACATACCGTTTTGTCATTTGTTTTTAACTTAGGCACTTTTAAATCTATGATTTTTACACACCTTTGTAGTGTGAACGGAACAACCTTGGAGATACGTGGATACCATTGTGATGCTTATGGACATGTGAATAATGCTCGCTACCTGGAGTTATTAGAAGAAGCCAGATGGAGCTTCTTAGAACCCGCGGTTAAAGAGAAGTTTTTTGATACACGAAACTTACTCTTTGTTGTGGTAAATATCAATATTACCTACAAAAAACCACTTCTACCTACTCAAGTAGTCGATATAAAAATTACAGATGTGACATATAATAATAAGAGTATGGTGGTACGTCAGACCATTACTGATAATCAAACGAAAGAGATGGCATCTGAGGCATTAGTAACCTTTGTGTTACTCAATAGTCAGACAGGTAAACCAGAGACTATCTCGGAGGAATTAAAAGCGAAATTTGATGAATTAACGGAGATGCGAAATGATTAAACGGATTACAAAGTGGCTTTTTGAAGACGTATGGGGCTGGAGGGTAGTTGGTCCTGTGCCCACTATTCCTAAGTATCTAATAGTAGTAGCACCACACACCAGTAATTGGGATTTTTTGGTTGGTATGCTTGTTAGAAGTTACATGGATGGATTTAATCCTAAGTATTTTGCTAAAAAAGAATTGTTTGTTTGGCCTATAGGATTCATATTCAGAGCACTCGGCGGTTTCCCAGTCGAACGGAGTAAAAACACAAATTTTGTGGAGTCGTTAGTCAATGTATATAATGCGGAAGAGAAATTTGCGACTACTATAACCCCAGAAGGAATGCGTAAATACAATGGGAAGTGGAAGACCGGATTTTATCACGTTGCTAAAAATGCGAATATCCCCATTGTGAAAATAGTATTTGATTACGGGAGTATGCAGGTGATTTTTAGTGAGCCATATAGGGTTACTAAAGGGGTGGATGAAACGATAGCAGAGTTCAAAAAATACTATAGCCAGTATACAGGTAAGAACCCAGAAGACGGAGTGAAATGGCCAGAATGAAAATAGAAATGCCAGATAATTGGGCATTTAGTACAGAAATAGAAGTGAGAGTGACAGATCTAAACTACGGGAATCACTTAGCCAACCAACAGTTTTTAGCCTACGCTCAAGAAGCTAGAGTTCGTTTTTTTGCTACCTATGGGTTTACAGAATTGGGCTTTGGTGGAGTTTCATTAATTCAAGCCGATGCTGCTATCACATTCAAAGGAGAAGGGCACTTGGGTGATATCGTGCAAATAGAAGTAGCCATAGAGCAATCCGGAAGTTCTGCATTTAATCTGTACTATAAATTTACTAATAGTACCAAAGGGAAGGCGATGGCAGAAATCAGAACGGCTCTTGTTTGTTTCGATTACAATAAAGGTAGACCTATTGGGTTGCCCAAAAAAGCGTTAGAATCAGGGATTTTTTCCTAGTTTATACGCTTGGCAAGAGAGATTAGTTGAGCTTTAGAATGGTAACCTACCTCCTTACGAACTAGCTCTCCTGTGGGTTTGATAAAGAGCAGAGTAGGATAGAAGTTGACACTATGTCTTCTGCCTACTAGCATTCCCTCTATCTCCTCCATATCCATCTTTACATTGATGAAATTGGAATTGAAATACTTCCCTACATCAGCATCAGTAAATACTTGAGCAGCCATCTTTTTGCACGGTCCGCACCATTGAGCATAGCTATCTATGAATATTATTTTATTGGTTTCTTTAGCTAATTTTTTAGCGTCAGAAAATTTGCCGTGTTCAAAAGAAATGCCATTCTGTGCTCGTGGAGCAATAGATGTAGTGCCTAATAGTAATAGGCCTAGTATGAGTATAAAGTAGTTTTTCGTTAACTTATATAAAGATAAATAATTGTACCTCTCTTTTTTAACACAAAAATGTATCCAAAGCAGTATTATTGCGGGCCTATCATGTGGTTCAGTTTTGCAACTAATATCTTTACGCTCCTGATAGGAGTTTTTTTGTACTTGACTTGGTGTAAAAGCACTAATCAAAAGCTTTTTAATCAGTTTATTTTATTGACAAGTGTGTCAGCAGGAATAGCTGCTTTTGGACATTTGGAGATCTTGCCTCTTGTATGGCAAAACAGCTTGTTGGTACTGTCTCGCATTATAAATATTTTAGCTATTTATTCCTTCACTTCTGCTAGCATTACACGTTTTACTTACAATGAGTATAGTTGGGTAAAGAAAGGGAACGTACTATTATTCACAGCATGTCTCTCTTGGTTGCTAGTCTTAAACTATATTAATCCAGGGAGTAAGTCCGCATTTTTGCCTGTTATAGTATATGGTATCGTTGGTATGGTGTTTATAGGGATGCTGAGTTACATATTAAATTTAAAAGAGGATTTTTATAACTATTTGAACGTAGTAATGGGCGTATTACTCCTTCTTGTTTCAGCAGTTGTGTTTAAGTTAATTCCAAAAATTAATGGAATTGAGCCCTCAGATATTAGTCATGTACTGATAGCATTCGCATTGATATTAATGACCTACGGGGTAAAGAAAAACGAGGAAAATGAGATTAAAAAATAAATTGGTTTACATCCTATGCCTGCTTTCTTTGGCAGCCCGAGCTCAGCAAAAGTCATACAATAAAAGTGATTCTTTGCTAGTACGAGCCATTTTTGATGAAGCATTGCTCAATGGAAAAAGCTATAGCCAGCTAAACTATCTGTGCAAAGCAATAGGACATAGAATTACCGGTAGTCCGCAGGCAGAGCAAGCTCTACAATGGGCTCAGTCTGAGGTAAGCAGCTATAATGTAGATAGGATATTGATGCAAAACGTACAAGCAGAACATTGGGTACGTGGAGATAAAGAATGGGTGGCAATAAGTGAAGACGCAGATCTACTGCTCAATGCATGTGCTCTTGGAGGCTCTGTAAGTACGAATGGTCCGCTTAAAGCAGAAGTAGTAGAGGTAAGTGGTATGGAAGAGCTATCTCGCTATAGTACGGATGAACTGAAAGGTAAAATAGTGTTTTTGAACGAGCCTATGGACAAGTCATTGATTAATACCTTTGATGCCTACGGTGCTTGTGTATCTCAGCGATATAATGGGGCAGCAGAAGCAGCAAAATATGGAGCTGTGGCTGTGCTAGTGAGGTCTATGACTACACTTACAGACGTGAAAGCACATACAGGCAGTATGGGTTATAAAGAAGGTATCGCTAGAATACCTGCTGCGGCCATCAGCACTCAAGATGCGGATATTTTACACTCGTATATTACAGATTTAGGTTCTGCTACGATTACTATGGATCTAAGCTGCTATACAGCTGCTAATAAAGTAAATACGAGTAATCTGATAGCAGAAATCAAAGGTTCTGAAAATCCTGAAAACATACTTGTTTTTGGGGCTCATATTGATAGTTGGGATAAAGGAGAAGGGGCACACGATGATGGAGCCGGAGTAGTACAATGTATGGAGGTGTTACGCCTTTTTAAAGAGATAGGTATACTACCCAAAAACACCATAAGAATGGTGCTCTATATGAATGAAGAGAATGGCAATATGGGGGGTAAAACTTATGCAGCGAAAGCCAAAGCAGATGGAGAGAATCATATTTGTGCTATAGAAAGTGATAGAGGAGGTTTTTCGCCAAGAGGTTTTAGTATAGACGCTAAAGATAGTCAGATAGTGACCATATCCAGATGGGAAGAGCTGCTAGAGGAGTATGGTCTTCATTATTTTAAAAAAGGATATAGTGGAGTAGATATAGGGCCGCTAAAGAGTAAGGAAAATAGAGTGAATGATAATCTGATCTTAATGGGGCTATTCCCAGATTCTCAGCGTTACTTTGATTATCACCATTCTAATGATGATGTCTTCGAAAATGTAAATCAACGTGAGTTAGAGCTTGGGGGAGCCAGTATGGCTACTATGGTGTACCTCATGGATAAATATTGGTATTTATTCTAATAGATTTTACTGATATTCGATCTAGTAAGAAAACACATATGAAATTACTAATTACCGCATTATTACTTTGTTTTTGTTCGTTTTCTTTTGGTCAGTTGACTCTTAGTAATGCCGGAGTTGGTTTCAATTTTAACAACGGGCAGCGAGTTCCTAATAAAACAATGAGTAAGTTCTTTCCAGATCAAGATCTGGCTATCACGGGGAGTTATAACACAAGTTTAAATAGAGTTTTTAGCGAGTATAGAGTCGGGTTTAAGTTCGAAAATCGTAAAGCTGTATACCTAGAGACCAGTCTACTGCAAGGGACTGATTACTATGATTCGTACTACTCTAATTCTGGAATAGTACAAGATTCATTCTCTA
>JBDNFQ010000129.1:0-5292 GCA_041689715.1 Bacteroidia bacterium | reverse complement strand
TTTTTAAATAAGGATGCAACTAATAATCCTGATTTCCAATATAAAAGAAACGATTTTTTGGTAGGAGATATGATTGACTTTGGTGGTCGTACATCACCCGCTTTTGTAGATTTGGATGCAGATGGCGATATGGATTTAATAGTAGCAACTAGTGGTGATCATTTTTACACTGCAGATACCATGGATTTCTTGGTGTATTATGAAAATATTGGTACGATAAATAATCCGGAGTTTAAACTCCAAGATAATAACTACTTGAATCTTAAACAGTATAAATATCAAGGAATGGTCCCCACTTTTGCAGACATAGATGCTGATGGAGACCAAGATATGCTTATTGGTATGACAGATGGCAGATTAAGTTATTTTGTAAATAATGGGGACGCTGTTAATTCACTTTTTCAGCTCCAAACAGATAATTTTGGTGCTATACAAGCCGGAGGAAACGCTGCTCCTGTATTTTATGATTTGGATAATGATGGTAAGCTAGACTTGCTCTTAGGGTCCTATGAAGGTACTATTCAATATTATAGAAACTTGGGCACAACTAGCTCTCCAGCTTTTATGCTAGAGGATGACTCGCTAGGTGGAATACTTATTAATGAGTTAATACATCAGAGTATTCTAGGGCCTAAGGGTTTTTATGATACTCTAGTATATCAATACTATGGATACTCAGCACCGCAAGTAGTTTCTTGGACTAATGGTAACAGGAGTCTAGCTGTAGGTGGAGAGCAAGGGATGATTCGATTATTTGATATAAATTCAAACCTAAGTGCAGATTTTGATGAAACGAAAAACTATATGAATCAAAGTTTTACACATACTC
This sequence comes from Bacteroidia bacterium, assembly GCA_041689715.1. GTDB lineage: Bacteria > Bacteroidota > Bacteroidia > NS11-12g > UBA9320 > UBA9320. The sequence continues at coordinate 4,463 of JBDNFQ010000129.1, read as the reverse complement.
CTTATACCAAAGATTGGGGTGTACGTGTGTACCCAGCAGCGGCAGACTTAAACAATGACGGAGCATCTGACCTACTGATAGGAAACTTGAGGGGAGGGCTTCACTATATGGCAGGTAAAAATCCTAAGACCAATAGTATATCAGATTATCTTCCTAGTCAAGAGTTTAATATGGCTCCTAATCCTACGAGCAATGAAGTGAAGTTTTTTACAGCGTCAAAAGCTGAATTGCAGTATGAGATATTTAACCTAAGCGGCCAAAACATTATTTCGGGAAGTACAATACCAGGTGCATCTGTACGTTTGGGAGACCAATTGGTAAATGGAGTATACGTTGTACGACTGAGCAACGATGAAGGATTATTTGCTCCCAAAAGATTAGTGATAGTAGAATAGATGACTAAGAAAATCAGACTAGAACTAGTAGCTCTGTTGCTAATAAAACCTCAATGCTAGTAGCTTATAAACGTTATCGCTAAATAAGTGAATGCTACACAAAGTACTCTTAATTCTATCTTAAATTTGCAGCTCAATAATGCAATAATTTGACTAAAAAGATAGAAACCAAAGTCGTAATAATAGGAGCAGGACCGGCAGGATGCAGTGCTTCTCTCTACCTATCTCAGTTTGATATACCACACGTGGTGGTAGAGAAAGAGACGTATCCTAGGGACAAGGTGTGTGGTGACGCTCTCAGTGGTAAGGTGGTCAACCAACTCAAAAAGCTCAATCCTGATTGGATTACAGAGTTGAAAGAGTTGTCCGATGATTACATACCCAGCTGGGGAGTAATTTTCTCTGCACCGGATGGTAATGAGATAGGCATCCCATTTAAACATAAACCAAGTGAAGCTGCTCATAGTCCAGGTTTTGTGACCAAACGTGTAGATTTTGACCATTGGCTCTTTAAAAAACTGGATAAACGGACTGCTACTATACTTCAGGGTGAGGAAGTAAAAGACATTGTCACAGACAACGAAGGTGTTACAGTAAGTTCAGCAGGCTACGAGATACACGCAGACTTACTTATCAGTGCAGAAGGTACACGAGCTTTAGTAGCGAAGAAGTACCTAGACTTCAAACTAGAGAAGCAGCACCACTGTGCAGGACTGCGAGCATACTATGACGGAGTCACAGGCTTAGATGAGCAAGGATTCATAGAGTTGCACTTCGTGAAAGAGAGTCTACCGGGCTATTTCTGGATATTCCCGCTGCCTAATGGGCAAGCCAATGTAGGTATAGGAATGCTAAGCAAGTATGTGAGCAAGAAGAAAGTAAACCTAAAGAAAGTGATGCAGGAAGTGATAGATAGTCCTAAGTTCAAAGAAAGATTTAAGGATGCTACGCTTCAAAACAAGATCTTGGGTTGGGGACTACCGCTAGGTAGTAAGAAAAATAGGCCAATAAGTGGCAATCATTTTATGCTAGTAGGAGATAGTGGCTCTCTGATAGATCCATTTACAGGAGAAGGTATAGGCAATGCGATGTTTAGCGGTAAGTGGGCAGCAGAGCAGGCACGCGATAGCATAGCTGTTAAGGATTTCTCTGCCAAGGAGTTACTGAAATATGATAAGACAGTTTACAAAAAAATAGGAGGGGAGTTGCAAGTGAGCACAGTTATGCAACGACTCATTAAATATCCTTGGTTATTTAACTGGATGATACGCAAGATCAAGCGAAACGATGAACTCCGTGAGACTATTACCTTTATGTTTGATGATGTAGACTTACGTAAGAAGTTTACGAGTCCGATGTTTTATCTGAGGGTGTTGTTTAAGTAGGGGAAGCTAGCACTGCATCGGAGAATTCTAGTTTTGTAATATAACATACTGTCTAAAATCGAAGACCCGCCCAAGTGAGCTGTTCTTATGAGAAACCTGGCGGGTAATGTTGTTTTTATAACATTCTAAGAGTGAATGGATTATTCACAGAATGTGAAGCAAAACGACCTAGAAGTGCTACAAGATTATTCGCTTTGTCTGGATGCTCTTTGATGAATTCTTCTACTTGAGGTTGTTTCTTGCTTGGGATGCGACTTGCGAAAAATGGCCACAAGTCCTTTTGTACGTATACGTGCTCTTTCTTAGGAAATTGTGTCAGGGGTATTATTTCATTTTGGTTTTTAAACCAATCTGAATATTCAAAAGTCCAATTGGTATTTCCATAAATAAGCATACCAATTTTATCCTTGCCCAGAGACAATTCAAAACTCGCTTTATTACCACTTTTATCTACAACGTTGCAGTTGTCAGGTAGTAGCTTTTTTATCCAATTCTTAATCATTTAATTTCTAGATATATTATCTTTTACTCAAGCACAAATTTAGTCGGATTATATTTTTGAATACCAGCAACTGAAATAGGTTTTTGATAATAAGAGAAATTACTCAAGTGTAAATAAAGCCTTTATAGGTCAAAAAAAAGTACATTTAGCGTATACATATGCATGTTTGTGGATTTAAGGTACTAAACGATTTAAAACACTAGTCCTTAGCAAAGTGGCAAGTTTTAGATCTTTTTGGTATTCAATATGTTTAATTACTAGTGAGAAAAAAATATTCTTATTTTTGCGAAACCATCACACGATATGAACCATAATTTTTTAGAAGAACTAAAAGCTTATCTAGATAGTACTCCAAAGGATAAAGTGCTACAAGATTGGTCAGAGTCGGCAATAGATTCTAATGCTGGGATACTAGTTGAAGATTATATTGGTGAACATTATTCCTTTAATTTTAAATAGGCTCCACCCAATGAAGGTCAAGATTTGATAACAAATAATTTTAAGAACCAGGAGTGTTACACTTCAGGTTGTTCTTTATAGATATTTGCAATATGAAACAAACATCTTGGGCTTTATAATTTACACTAAGTTCGATTTTATGATACATTTGTGCAATATTACGTTTGCAACTTTTTAAAATACCAAACGTTATACTACACACAGACAAAAATTCAAATGCAAGATTTAATTAAAATTGACTTTAAGAAGAAAGAGTTTAAAGCTAGTCTTGAGACATTGGTAATTAAGGAAAAAAAAGAAACTCAATTTGTTGCTATAGTTCCTTCGCTTAATCTGAGTTCCTATGGTAATACTCAAAAAGAAGCATTAAATAGATTATTTGAAGATGTTATAAAACCCTATTTTGACGAACTTTTGGAGTTGGGAGAAAGAAAGGGGTTTAAAGAGCTAAAGGCTTATGGATGGGAAAAGAATAAAATTTTTAAAAAACAGTTTTCTAGTGCTCACGTAGATACAGATGGTGTTTTAAAAAACCTAGAAGTATCTGAAGATAGTTTAGTGTCTAAAGAAAGTGTTCTTGTTTAAGATTTGAAACACCTTCCATCGAAATGCTGGGTCAAGTTCTTATTGTCACTTAATTGCGAAAAAAAGAGAATCCGTGGTTCACATCACCAATATAAATGTCCGGGCTGTTTTAGAATAATACCTGTTTGGGAAAGTAAAAAGGAAATTCCGAAGATTCATATTTATGCTTCGCTAAGAACACTTGGTGTAACACCTAAAGAACTTGAAGAGTGGGTTATAGCCAACTGTTAATCTTCGTTAGGGTTGTGGTCTAGTTCTTTCTTTAATAGGTTATCTCATCCACTTTGGTTCTTTAAACCCATCATAATCTTCATATCTACTTACTTACTATCTCCTTTATCTTTATTTCTTCCATCAAGCCATATAATTTGTATACGATTCGGTTTATTCCAAGCTCCATTCTTTAATACCCATTAGGTTCAAAATTAAAATGCCATTGAGTTTGTAAAGGAATTGATTGGTTCCCTTCAATATTTCTAAATTAATATTATCTAAACTCCCGTGTGTTATGTCATTTCTAAGTTTCAACAGGGCTGATATGGTAATCGGCAATTCATCAATGTCTAAATTTTGTGTTTCTAAAAATGATTCAAAAGGACTTTTCATGGGTTTGTAATTCATCTTACCTTGTAGTGAAGTCCATTTGTTTCTAAATTGTTCATGTTCACTTTTATCAACCAATGCAAGCAGTAAGTCAAGAGCCTCAGTAATTTTCTTCCTTTTTTCTCTTTCTGTAACTGTAAAATTAAATTTTTCAGATTTCTGTTTTATAGTGTTGCACAGTTCAATGATATTGAACCTAATAAGAAATTTAGAGCTATTATCTACTAGCAGAGCTTGATTATGTGATTCGATAACTTTCGATATCAGATTAAAAGATTTTAAGGTTTGTTCTTGCCAATTTGATTTTAAGAAAGTGTGAAAATCCCAATTATTATTAAACCCTCTGAGGTAACTCTTTGAACTAGCTCTTAAATTTCTATCAATTTTCTTTATAGTAATTCACTAGCATCCGAAAGTTTTCAAACCAGAGCTACAAAGCCTCTACATCCCATTATACACGTAGCCTAGGTTCAATTTAGCCTGAAAATAAGTCTTGATCAAACAGTAACTCCCTTTGTTTTTTGAATTGGACTT
>JBDNFQ010000128.1:0-1033 GCA_041689715.1 Bacteroidia bacterium | reverse complement strand
CTGAGTTTAAGAAAAAATATCCTCAGGTAGACATAGTAGTGGAGGAATCTCCAGACCGCACCTACACCAGTGCGGAGTATAGAAGTGAAGGGATAGAAGTGGTAACAGACATGACAGATTGTGATGTGCTGGTAGGTATAAAAGAGGTGCCCATAGACAAACTTATTCCCAATAAGACCTACCTGTTTTTTTCTCATACTGTAAAGGAGCAAGAGTATAATCGCCCGTTGCTACAAGCTGTTTTAGCCAAAAACATCTCATTGATAGACTATGAACCGATTACTTGGAAAGAAGGGGGTAGAATACTAGGTTTTGGCAGATGGGCAGGCGTGGTAGGTACGTATAATGCTTTTCTAACATGGGGCAAAAAGACGGGTAAATTTGATCTTCCGCGAGCATATGAAACTAACGATTACGAAGAATCTATGGAGTTGCTTAGAAACTTAGACCTAGGCAGAACTAGACTTATATTCACTGGTAACGGTAGAGTAGCAGATGGTATAAAAGAGGTGCTAGAAGGTATGAAAATAAAAGAAGTAAGTCCACAAGAGTTTGTATCGCAGCCTCCCAAAGGAGCATACTATGCACAACTCACTAGTTGGGATCTATACCATAGAAAAGATGGCGGATCCTGGGATATAGATCACTTCTATAAGAACCATTCGGAGTATTGCTGCGAGTTTGATAATTATTTGCCCTATGCTGATGTTTTCATCAATGGGATGTATTGGCAGGAGGATCTGCCTACACTTTTTGAGAAAAAAGATACACGAAAAAATGACTTCAACATACAAGTAATAGCGGATATAACGTGTGATGTAGAAGGGAGTGTGCCTATCACTATGGAGGCTACCGATATATATAATCCTACTTTTGGGTGGAGCAAGAGCCAGCAGAGACAAGTGGCACCGTACGGTGAAGATACCGTAGATATAATGGCCGTTACTAATTTGCCTACTGAGATGCCTAAAAATGCCAGTACAGAATTTGGCACTTTATTTTTAGAGCATATTGCCCCACTACTTATATCAGG
>JBDNFQ010000127.1:0-13681 GCA_041689715.1 Bacteroidia bacterium | reverse complement strand
CTACAGAAACTACATCTGAAACAGTAGAAAACACTGAAGCTACAAGCAATTACCAAGCTTCTGAAACACCTGTACATAATCCAGACGACTTTGATTGGTCTATGGACAAAGCTGGTTTTGGTACGTATGACGATTCTCAGAATGATGAGATGAAATCTGTGTATACCAACACTATCAAGCAGGTGGATGAAAAAACTTTGGTAACTGGTAAAATAGTTAGTGAAACTGGAGATGACTATGTTATAGACATAGGATTCAAATCAGACGGTTTAGTTGCTAAGACAGAATTTAGAGATACTCCAGACATCCAAGTAGGTGATGAAGTAGAAGTATATGTTGATGAAACAGAAAACGCTCTAGGTCAGCTAGTACTCTCTCGCAAGAAAGCAATAGCTGAAGGTGCTTGGGAAAGAATCCAAAAAATTATGGAGAACGGTGAAATCGTTAAAGGTTACATCCAATCTAGAACTAAAGGAGGTTTAGTAGTAGACGTGATGGGTATGGATGCATTCTTACCTGGATCTCAAATAGACGTGAAACCAGTTAGAGATTACGACCAGTACGTAGGTAAAACTATGGAATTCAAGGTTGTGAAAATTAATGAGGTTTACAAAAACGTTGTAATATCACACAAAGCACTTATCGAGGATGACATAGAAGCTCAAAAAGCGGAAATGATTTCTAAGATGGAGGTAGGACAAGTATTAGAAGGTACTGTTAAGAATATGACCTCATTTGGTGTATTCGTAGACCTAGGTGGTTTAGACGGTCTTCTTCACATTACAGATATATCTTGGGGTAGAATAAATCACCCTGAGGATGTGTTAGAACTTGACCAAAAAATACAAGTTGCAGTACTAGAGTTTGATAACGAGAAAAAACGCATTTCTCTTGGCATGAAACAACTTACTGCTCACCCTTGGGATAGCATGAAAGAGCTAAAAGAAGGTGAAAGAATAAAAGGTAAAGTAGTAACTGTAGCAGATTACGGTGCATTTGTAGAAATAGAGCCAGGGGTAGAAGGTCTTGTTCACGTTTCTGAAATGTCTTGGTCTCAGCACTTACGTAACCCATCTGAGTTTATCAAAGTGGGTGACGAAGTAGAGGCAGTAATACTTGATATTGATAAAGAAGAGCACAAATTATCTCTTGGTCTTAAGCAACTTACATCTGATCCTTGGGATGAGATAGAGTCTAAGTATCCAGTAGATTCTAAGCATTCTGGTACAGTTCGTAACCTTACAAACTACGGTTTATTCGTAGAGCTAGAAGAAGGTGTAGATGGACTAGTACACGTATCTGACTTATCTTGGTCTAAGAAAATAAAGCACCCAGCAGAATTTACCAATAAAGGTGAAGAACTAGAGGTAGTAGTATTAGAAATAGACAGAGATAACAGAAGATTAAGCTTAGGTCACAAACAGATAGATGAAAATCCTTGGGATACATTCTCAAGCGTATTTACGTTAGGTTCTGAGCACGAAGGTGTGGTATCTGAGATTAATGATAGAGGTGTTATTTTGACTCTTCCTTATGGTGTAGAAGGATTCTCTCCTAAAAAACACATCAAGAAAGAAGATAAAACTGAAGTGCAAATGGACGAGACTGTCTCTGTAAGAGTAATCGAGTTTAACAAAGATGCTAAGCGTATCCTTGTTTCGCACACAGATATCTGGAAAGAAGCAGAAAGAGCTCAAAACACGGATGGCGATAAAGATACCAAGCGTAAATCAAACAATACTTCTAAATACGTAGACAAAATGAGCAAAGGCTCTGAAAAGTCTACAATGGGAGAGTTAGATGTACTTGCTAATCTTAAAGCTCAAATGGAAGCAGCTCCTAAGAAAGGAAAGGCTAAAAAAGAAGTAGCTCCTAAAGCTGAAGTAGCTCCAAAAAAAGAGGCCGCTCCTAAAGCTGAAGTAGCTCCTAAAAAAGAAGCCGCTCCTAAAGCTGAAGCTAAAAAAGAAGATGCAACAGCATCTGAAGATTTAGGTTCTATGACAGTAGCACAACTAAAAGCAATGGCAAAAGAAAAAGGTATAACAGGTTATACTTCTTTGAAAAAAGCTGAACTTATAGAAGCACTAAGCAAATAAGCTTAAATAAAAACTGATAAAAATCCTTTCGCCGCTGGTGGAGGGATTTTTTTTGCCTTATTGTTTCTGTTACCACCATAGCTACAAAGTGAAAAAAAATATGTTGCTTTGAAGCCAATGAATTACTGGCTAATAAAATCAGAACCTTTCAAATATAGCTGGGATGAGATGGTAACTGATGGTACGACATTTTGGGACGGGGTAAGAAGCTATGGAGCACGCATACACTTGAAGGCCATGCAAAAAGGAGACATCTGTTTATTTTATCATAGTAACGTAGGAAAAGAAATAGTAGGGATAACACGAGTAGTGAAAGAACACTACCAAGATCCTACCACTACAGATGATAAATGGGTTGTCGTAGATGTGCAAGCCATAAAAGCACTTAACAAACCTGTAACCCTTGCAGCTATAAAAGCGAATGAAAATCTAACTAATATGGCTTTGGTAAAGCAGGGTAGACTGTCAGTAGGACCAGTAGAAGAATTTGAATACGAAGAAATACTACAAATGGCAGAAACTAAACTTTAATCGTAGATGAAAAGAATAATACTAGAATACGAGCAAGTAGAGCTTATTCTTACCAGAATTTGTCATCAACTAGTAGAAGATCACGGATATTTTGAAAACACTGCAATACTGGCATTGCAACCCAAAGGCACTCCTCTAGGCAAAGCTCTAGTAAAAAAACTAGACACTCTCTTTGGTATAAAGGCAACTTACGGAGAGTTAGATACTACATTCCATAGGGACGATTTTAGAACATCCGGTAAACTTCTGATTCCAAATGAAGTAAACATAGATTTTGAAATAGAAAAGAAACGTATCATTCTAGTAGATGATGTGCTCTATACAGGCAGGTCTATACGAGCAGCTCTAGACGCAGTAAACGACTACGGAAGACCAGCATCTATAGACCTATTGACCCTCATAAATAGAAAATATAAACGAGAAGTCCCCATACAACCAGACTACGTAGGCGAGCACATAGATTCAAGAACGGATGATTATGTAAAAGTGGAATGGGCAAGCGAACAATGTAAAGTATGGATAATAACGGATAACGATAAATAATGTCATTACTTTCTACCCAACATCTACTCGGCATAAAGGACATCACTACAGCTGATATTCAACTTATTTTCAAAACAACTGACAACTTTAAGCAGGTTATTAATAGACCTATTAAAAAAGTGCCTTCTCTCAGAGATGTTACTATTGCCAATATTTTTTTTGAAAATAGTACCCGAACTAAAATTTCCTTTGAACTAGCAGAAAAACGATTATCTGCAGATATTGTTAATTTTTCGAGCTCAGGATCTTCCGTTAAAAAAGGAGAGACACTGATAGACACCGTAAACAATATACTAGCTATGAAAGTAGATATGGTCGTAATGAGGCATCCTGCACCTGGGGCCCATCAGTTCCTAGCTCGTCACATAGATGCTAACATAATAAATGCAGGTGATGGTACGCACGAACATCCTACACAAGCACTTTTAGATGCTTATTCCTTACAAGAAAAGTTAGGAGACCTAACCAATAAAAAAATAGCTATAGTAGGAGATATTCTACACTCCAGAGTAGCACTTAGTAACATATATTGCCTACAAAAACTAGGAGCAAAAGTACGTGTGTGTGGGCCACCTACCCTACTGCCAAAACACATAGACGCCCTAGGCGTAGAGGTAAGTCATAACTTACCGGAAACCCTAGAATGGTGCGATGCTGCCAATATGCTACGTATACAACTAGAAAGACAAGAGGATAAATACTTCCCTAGCTTAAGGGAGTATTCACAGCAGTACGGGGTTACATTACCTATGCTCAGAAGTCTAAAAAAAGAGATCGTCCTTATGCATCCTGGTCCAATAAACCGTGGCGTAGAGATAACAAGTGAAGTAGCAGATTCTGACCAATCTATCATACTAAATCAAGTAGAAAATGGAGTAGCCATACGAATGGCAGTGCTCTACCTCCTAGCGAGTAAGAACATAGATGCGGAGTAACGTTTTCATACTATACACTGGGGGCACTTTTGGGATGAAAAGCAATACCAACCAGGAGTTAGAACCAAGCTCATGGGAAGAAATAATAGACTACTTACCAGCTATAAAAAACCAGACCTTTTTTCACTACTTCTCAGAAATTAATTTCACATTTCAGACCTTAGAGCCTGTTATAGATTCCGCAGATATAACGCCTGAAGCTTGGGAGCGAATTGCGAAAAAAATTGAAAAAAATTATGAGCAACACGATGGTTTTATAGTCATTCATGGCACGGATACTCTAGCTTACACATCCTCTGCTTTAAGTTTCATATTCGAGAACCTAAACAAACCTGTAGTGCTAACAGGTGCTCAACTACCTATTTTTCACCCTCGTACAGACGGAATAATAAACTTGAGTAATGCTATCTATATAGCGGGTTACAAAAGCTTCAATTTAGCATGTATTCCAGAGGTATGTATTTGTTTTAATGATGACGTGCTACGCGGTAACCGTGCGGTAAAAACAAGTACAAACGATTTTGAAGGCTTTAGCTCTCCTAATTATGATAACCTTGCTAATCTAGAACAACATATCAGTGTCAATACGCATCTAGTGCATAAGGGAAATAATAAAGCTTTAGTACTACGAACCAAATTTAGCAATAGAGTGGTCAATGTGACCTTATTCCCAGGATACTCTACCCTACCCCTTTTAGATTTAGTGAAAAATAAAAAACTAGATGGGATAGTGCTCAAAACTTTTGGTGCAGGTAATATACCCAATTCTCCCCACTGGAAAGAACTGATAGAAGCTTGCGAGCAGTCCAAAACAATTCTTTTTGCAACGACACAATGTCCCAACGGACAGATAGAATTAGGCCAATATGCAGCCAGTAGTGCTCTCATTAGTCCTATAGTAGTAGATGGTAAAGACATAACATCTGAAGCTTCACTCACTAAACTCATGTGGGTAATAGGCAACTTTGGAGTAGAAGAAAGAAGCCATATTCTAGGCCAGAGCATTCGAGGGGAGATGTCAGTCAGCAACTAACTGATTACAAGTTAGTTAAAACATTTTTCTTGTTAACTGAATGTGGATATGTGGCCAAGATACATGTCGGCTAAAACCCCTTAAAAATCGTACTTTCACGCTTTAATTTTTAAGTATAAGGATGAGCGAAAAGAACAAAAGTTATGATGCCGATAGTATCCAAGCCTTAGAGGGCATGGAACACGTAAGAAAACGCCCTTCGATGTATATCGGAGACGTAGGCGTGAGAGGATTGCATCACTTAGTTTATGAGGTAGTAGATAACTCAATAGATGAAGCAATGGCTGGCCATTGTGATAAAATAGATGTATGGATAAATGAAGATAACTCCGTATCTGTAAAAGACAATGGTAGAGGCATACCTGTAGCTATACACAAAAAAGAAGGTGTATCTGCTTTACAAGTAGTAATGACTAAAATAGGTGCTGGTGGCAAGTTTGATAAAGACTCCTACAAAGTTTCTGGTGGTCTGCACGGTGTGGGTGTCTCTTGTGTAAATGCACTGTCTATCCATCTGAAAGCTTCTGTATACAAAGACGGAAAAGAGTGGGAACAAGAGTACTCACAAGGAAAAATAAAATACGAAGTACGCGAGGTAGGACCTAGTACAGATCAAGGCACTCTGGTGACTTTCTCTCCAGATCCTGAAATCTTTGGCGAGACTACAGAATATAATTACGATACACTTTCGTTGAGAATGAGAGAACTCTCTTTCTTGAACAAAGGAATAGAAATAAGCATCACTGATAAGCGAAATAAAGACGAAGAAGGAAATTTCTTTAGAGAAGACTTTAAGAGTACAGAAGGTCTTAGCGAGTTTGTACGCTATCTGGATGCTACACGTACACCAATAATGGGTGCTGTGATAGCTATGGAGGGTGAGAAAAGTGGCATACCAGTAGAGGTAGCTATGATATACAATAATTCTTATTCTGAGAACCTACACTCGTATGTAAACAATATCAATACGCACGAAGGTGGAACCCATCTTAGTGGATTTAGACGTGGCCTTACCCATACACTTAAAAAATATGCTGACGAATCTGGCATGTTGTCTAAAATGAAATTTGAGATACAAGGCGATGACTTTAGAGAAGGTCTTACAGCTATTATTTCTGTAAAAGTAGCAGAGCCACAATTTGAGGGCCAAACCAAAACCAAACTGGGTAATAGAGAGGTGTCTGCTGCAGTGAGCCAGGCAGTGAGCGAAATGCTTACTAACTACTTAGAAGAAAATCCAAATGAGGCTAAAATAATAGTACAAAAAGTAATGCTAGCTGCACAAGCTCGTCAAGCAGCTGCAAAGGCTCGTGAGCTAGTGCAGCGTAAAACACCAATGGGTGGAGCTGGCCTACCAGGTAAACTCTCAGATTGTTCTGAAAAAGATCCTGCTATCTGTGAACTATACCTAGTGGAGGGTGACTCTGCAGGAGGTACGGCTAAGCAAGGTAGAGATAGAAACTACCAAGCTATACTACCGCTTCGTGGTAAAATACTGAACGTAGAAAAAGCTCTAGAGCATAGAATCTACGATAATGAGGAGATAAAAAATATGTTCACAGCTCTAGGAGTGACCATAGGTACAGAAGAAGATGCTCGCGAGCTCAACACCACTAAGCTTCGTTATCACAAAATAGTGATTATGACGGATGCGGACGTGGATGGCAGTCACATACGTACACTTATCCTAACACTAGTATTTAGATATATGAAGGCATTAATTGAGCAAGGCTATCTATACATAGCGACTCCACCACTCTACCAAATAAAAAAAGGCACGAAAGTAGAATACTGCTGGAGTGATAAGGAAAGAGATATACTGGTATCAGAGATGGGAGGGGACAATCCAGATGGTGTTAAAATACAACGATATAAAGGTCTTGGCGAGATGAATGCTGAGCAACTTTGGGAGACCACTATGGATCCAGAAAGACGTACCCTTAAGTTGGTAACGTTGGACAACGCTGCAGAAGCAGACAGAGTATTCTCTATGCTGATGGGTGACGAAGTACCTCCACGTAGAGCATTTATAGAAGCAAATGCTAAGTATGCTCGTATAGACGTATAGAATATTAATAGACACACAGCAGTTTTAAATCGCTACCAAAATCATATTACAAAAGCCCGAATACGCTATCGTATTCGGGCTTTTTAGTAGTATTCACTTGGTGTCACTTAGTATCGTGTACCAGTTGTACTGATTGTGCTTCGTGGGCTCAGCTATATCGCTAAAATCTCTGCCAACTCAATAAGTGCAGGATCCACTGATTTCTTACCATTGATAGCTAGCTCAAATGGAGTATAAGTAACCTTATCACTAACTATACCTACTGTTACGGATGTTTTGCCATCTAGCAATGCCTTTACTGCTTCAGAACCTAATCTAGATGCCAGTATTCTATCTCTAGCACTTGGGCTACCTCCACGCTGCACGTGGCCCAGTATAGTACTTCGTATCTTTAAATCAGGATAGAGTGCTGTAAGCTTCTTCTCCAGCACTAGTGCTCCTCCTTGCTCATCTCCTTCTGCTACAATGATGATACTAAAAGACTTTTTTCTTTTACCGGGTCTATTAAAATGTTTTAACACCTTATCCCAGTCTGCTTGATCTTCAGGTATTAGAGCTCCTTCTGCACCGCCAGCAATGGCCACATCCAACGCTATGAAACCACTGTCTCTACCCATTACTTCTACTATAAATACTCGTTCATGACTGTGAGCAGTATCTCGTATCCTATCTATAGAATCTAGTGCAGTATTGATAGCAGTATCATACCCTATGGTATAATCTGTACCGTATAAGTCATTATCTATAGTACCTGGCAGACCGATACACGGTATTCCAAACTCCTCGTTTAATACTTTGGCTCCTGCATAAGAACCATTACCCCCAATACAGACTAACGCATCTATGTCGTTCTTTTTCAAGTTACGGTAGGCTCTCTCTCTCCCTGCTGAGGTCATAAAATCTGCACTACGTGCAGTCTTCAGAAACGTGCCTCCACGCTGTATGATATTAGCTACTGACTGTCTATCTAGGTTTATGATCTCATTATGTATCATCCCTTCGTATCCACGTTTTATCCCTTTCACCTTCAGACCGTGATATATGGCAGTACGCACTACAGCTCGTACCGCCGCATTCATACCTGGGGCATCTCCCCCACTTGTATAGACTCCTATTGTCTTCATTCTTTTCTATTTATAACGTTCACAAACATAAAAAAGGTCGGTGCAATGCACCGACCTTTTCCTAAATTTTATGTAAACAAGTTACGATTAATTATTGTTGTAATTTGTATTCGAAAGAAACAAACTCCTTACTAACCACTGATCTATCTAACTTAAGGACAAGAATTATAGCTAATTTACCGCTATTTTTGACATCCATAAGATAAACATCACCTTCTGTTAAAGTTACGAAGTTAGTTGCTGCACCTGCATCATCCCAAGCTGCTTGTATAGTAGCATCATTTGTAACAGTATTCCAATTTAATGCAGAAACTTTTTTATAGACACTTCCATTTCTTGAAGACCATCTAGCTGGCCAAGTTTCTCCTGAATTAGTAGAATCTTGTATATCTTTACCAGAATTAGGGTCTGATGAAGAAAGTGGTCCTTGACCTAGTTCATAAGCACCTAAGAAACCATTAGGAGCTCTGAAATTGTATATTACAATTGGATTGCCTCCGTTGTCATCTTCATTATAAAAATTAAGGTCAAGACCTGGTGTACCAATATTAGTAACGGTGATAGTCTTTGTAGTACTGTTACCATCTTTGTCTGAAACTACGAAAGAGTAAACTTCAGAACCTGCTGAATTTTGAGTAGCTGTAGTATAGAAAAAATCCGTAATCACTTTATCATTCACACTAGAATCCAAAAGCTCAATAGCTACATTACCGCTAATAGCTCTAGTAATTTGGATTCTCTTGATATTACTCTGATGACTAGCAGTAATGCCCATGGTAAATGTAGTGCTTGCCGCAAGGCTAATGTCTTCGTCTACATAATCAGGACCACCTATAAAATTAACCACGGGTGAAGGTACTGGAACGTCACCCTCAGTTCCAGAACAATTAGTTAAGAAAAGTGCTCCAACCGAAATTAAAGCGAATAAAGATAGAAATTTGATGTTTTTCATTTGAATAATTTTTTTTAAAGTGTTGCAAACATACACTCTTATTGACATAAATATATACTGCTATTTCATTATTAACTGATCCAACCGGATAAGCCAAGACAAACTATACTTGGCATACCCTTTGCATTTTCTACAAACATACCATACCTAAAGCTAAGTATGTGCCAATTTGACAAAAATGACATTTAATAATAAAATAAAGATAAGTGGCAACTTTGCCAATGAAGAGGATGGTTCAGAGATCATCTCGATAATCGCAGATAGCGATTTTGAAGATGACAACACTAGTGAGTATCCTAGTAATCTGCCATTATTACCACTTCGTAACACTGTGCTATTTCCTGGAGTTGTGTTTCCTATCACCGTGGGTAGAGACAAATCAATAAAACTGATACAAGATGCATACAAAGGTGACAAAATAATAGGCGTAGTAGCCCAAAAAGATCAGAATATAGAGGATCCGACAGCTGCAGACCTATATCCTACTGGTACTTATGGCCACATCCTTAAAATGTTAAAGATGCCTGATGGAAATATAACAGTTATAATACAAGGTAAACGTAAGTTTGAATTACAGCAGATCACTCAAGAGACTCCTTATTTCAGAGGTGACATACAAGCAGTTACCGATGGTAAAGCTGCTAAAACTAAAGAGGTAAAAGCTACTGTAGACAGCATTAGAGAGTTGGCATCTCAAATTGTAGAAGTGTCGCCTAACATACCCTCAGAAGCAAATTTAGCTCTCAAAAATATAAACTCACCTAATTTCTTGGTTAACTTTATATCATCTAACTTAAACATCTCAGTAGATGAAAAGCAAGAGATTTTAGAAGCAGGGAATTTCAAGAAAAAGGCAAATAGAGTACTTACATATTTAGACAAAGAGCTACAGATGCTAGAGCTCAAGAATAAGATACAGAGCAAAGTAAAAGTAGATCTGGATCAGCAGCAAAAGGAATACTTCCTACAGCAGCAGATACGAGCTATACAAGAGGAACTTGGTCACGACTCGCCAGACAAGGAGATAGAAAGCTTAAGAGCTAGAGGATTAAAGAAAAAATGGAACGACAAAGTTGGTAAAGCATTCACTAAGGAGCTAGACCGACTGATGCGTATGAATCCAGCTACTCCAGACTATTCCGTAAGTTTAAACTATGCAGAATTACTACTAGAGTTACCTTGGGATGATTTTAGCAAAGATAATTTTGATCTAAAAAGAGCTAAAAAAGTACTTGACAGTGATCACTTTGGGTTAGAAAAAGTAAAGGAGCGTATCTTAGAATACTTAGCGGTGCTGAAGCTAAAAGGGGATATGAAATCACCTATACTCTGCCTATACGGCCCTCCAGGAGTGGGTAAAACCTCCTTGGGTAAATCTATAGCAAAGGCTATGAATAGAGAGTATGTGCGTATGAGTTTAGGTGGGTTGCATGATGAGTCTGAACTAAGAGGACACAGAAAAACCTATATAGGTGCTATGCCCGGCAGAATAATACAATCGATTAAAAAAGCAGGAAAAAGTAATCCTGTTTTTGTACTAGATGAGATAGATAAAATCGGAAATGATTTTAGAGGAGATCCTTCTTCTGCACTGCTAGAGGTGCTTGACCCTGAGCAAAATAATGCATTTCATGATAACTACGTAGAACTAGATTATAACCTGAGCAATGTACTTTTTGTAGCTACAGCGAACAGACTAGATACTATACAACCTGCTTTGAGAGATCGTATGGAGATCATAGATATCACGGGCTATACGGTAGAAGAAAAAATAGGCATTGCCAAGCAGCACCTGCTTCCTAAGCAAAAGAAGGAGCATGGTCTGAAAGCATCTCAAGTAAAACTAAGTGACAAAAGCATAGAAAAGATCGTAGATGAATACACCAGAGAAAGTGGAGTAAGAACACTGGATAAGCGACTTGCCAAAATATGTAGATGGCAAGCAAAAGAGATAGTTTACGAAAACAACCCATCTCCTACTATATCTAGTGAGCTAATAGAAACTATTTTGGGCAAAGACAAAATAGAGAAAGATACCTACGAAAACAATGATGTAGCTGGAGTAGTAACGGGTCTGGCTTGGACTAGCGTAGGAGGCGATATCCTCTTTGTAGAGAGCTCCCTTACGAAAGGAAAGGGTAAGGTAACACTTACAGGTCAACTAGGAGATGTGATGAAGGAAAGTGCTATCAACGCTATCACTTGGCTCAAGGCCAATGCAGAAACCTTTGATATTAATCCATTGATTTTCGACCAATACGATGTGCACATCCACTTTCCTGCAGGAGCAATACCCAAAGATGGACCTAGTGCAGGGATTACTATACTTACCGCATTAGCCTCACTTATGACCCAACGCAAGGTGAAAAGTAAACTAGCTATGACAGGTGAGATAACTCTGAGAGGTAAAGTACTTCCGGTTGGAGGTATTAAAGAAAAAATACTAGCTGCCAAGAGAGCGGGTATTAAGCAGATAATCATGTGCAAGGCCAACAAGAAGGATATTGAAGATATAAAACCAAGTTATATAGCTGACTTATCTTTTCATTTCGTAGACCAAATGACCGAGGTACTAGATAATGCCTTGATGAAACAGAAGGTGAAAAATGCTAAGACATGGACAGTGAAAGAAGAGAAGAAGGGTTAGAATCTTAGAAGAAGCTACTGAGAATATCACTAAGATTGTAACAGTAAACGCTGCAAACAATCTTAGTTATATTCTTGACCATATTCTGGCTTGTTCATGAAGTTTTAAAGTATCTGTAAAATTAGCAGTATCATACTTTTTATTCCAAGTTTTATGTCCCCTTTATTATTCCTTAGATAAAGTTATATATCGTTATTTTAGTTATGGCTAAAAACCCAAAAATTCCGAATAGAACAAAAATGACAGATAAAATTATTCTGTACCCTATTGACTGTTGACGTTCAGTCAGATTAACTTTTAAAACATCTTCTTTTTTAAAGACCTTCTTAAGAAGGTAAATCATAAACAAGGTAAATATTATAATTATTACATACTGAGAATACCAAGGTGTCTCCGATTTTCTGTATTCAGCGAGGTAACCAAAGCCGAGGAACAGAAGAACATTAATACCGAAAATCATCATTATGAAAATAAACGAAATGTAGGCTCTATAAATCATACTATTATCGTCGTAGTTGTCAGAGTAATACTTGTTCATTAGATAAAGAAATTTCAAAATGAGTCCTTTCATCTTTTTAATCGTTCCTAAAAATATTTTTAATATTCCTGTCAAAATTTTCAAAGAACTTGTCTGTAACTCTAGATTCATCTAATAAAAACAGTACGCTCTTAGGAGTAAACAATAAGCAATTCCCACTTTGACGTATTGTACTCGTCCTGAATGGTGTAGAGGTTTGGGTTTGGCCAAGGCATAGATATAGCCGCTGGGCAGGAAGAGTAGCTGGCAATAACAGTATAGCTATCGCTATATGAGCTATACGTCTATTTGTTGGAATGACATTCATTTACTGTCTATTGAAACTATAATACATGGTATAATTATTTATTAAGATCTAACTCTTTCGGTAAACCAAGCTTAGCTCTTTTCTTGTCATATTCCGTCGATGTGTAGGGGCCAAAAAGGGAATCTGTCCTTTTTTCAATAATGTAATAGTATAACAATACACTATCTTTTTTTTGAAGTGCAACGATGTATTCATCATCATAGTCTACATCAACTACTTCATTTGATATTATTGTTTCAGCAAAGACATTTTCCCTCGTAGATTTATATACTATCGCTCCTCCAGGATATCCAATATCATATGCTTCGTCGGGAGATAAATAAAAATAATTGCCCCCTAAATTGGCGGAGTCCTGCATAAGGAGGTATGAAATAGTCACCAAAAAAATCGATGATAAAAGAATAACTATTTTAATCTTTATACTCACTTCCTATTCCACATACTTCACCCAGTCGGCCATATCCCAGATTACTTGAAAATCTACATTGTTCGGCGAAAAATAGTCCTGAGGACTAGATCGTTCTGCTTGGGTAGGTGTGAATAGATGAGTCAAGCCAGGATAACTTCGCATAGTAACATTGGATTGCGTACCGACTACTTCTTGCCATTTCTCATATTCCTTCATGGGTATTTGGTAATCCTTTTCCCCTTGCATTATAAAAAAGGGCATCTTCTTATTAGCACTTAGAGTACTAACAGGACTATAATTATCTATCCCTTTCCAAAATTTACCTGGCCAATATCCAAGTAATAATTCTGCGGAAGTAGAATCTGTATAGTTATTCGTTCTTATGTTTTCAGCTCGCTCTGTATTTTCTTTTATGATTTTAGCCTCTGCTTTACTTATCTCACCATCGAAGCTAGTAAGATACTCCATTTGATAGTCTATAAGATCTTCAAGTCTACT
>JBDNFQ010000126.1:0-4357 GCA_041689715.1 Bacteroidia bacterium | reverse complement strand
TGCACGTGGTGATTTCTTCTTATCTTATCTCCAAGCCAAGATGAATTTACATTTGGATGGCTCTTAAGGGCAACTGCCGTTGCTTTTATGATAATATCATTGATAGAGATACGATTCTCTGTGTACTCATTCATCCGCTTACGTGCAGAAAGTACGGCATCCATTTTTATCTCCTTAGTAAGGTAGAAATGAGGAGCTGTAAATTTAGACTCTGCTAATCGCTTAGCTATCGTCTTACGCATTTGCGAAACCGGCACTTCGTCATAGCTTTCTACGCCTACCGCTGCTGTACTAGCTGCTGCTGGAGTATAGTTCTCTATATCTTTCTTTACGATACGGCCATTGTCGCCAGATCCTGTAACAGTTTCTAGGTTTATTCCCTTGTCCCCAGCCATGCTTTTGGCAAGAGGTGAAGCAAATACACGTCCATTATTAGATGTGCTCGCTACTGGTGCTGATGCACTAGGAGTAGAAGATGCTGCAGGTGTACTTGGTGCTGCTGCTACTGCTGAGGTAGATACTACTGGTGCAGGTACTGCTTCTGCCGCTGGCTCTTCTAAGGCTGCAGGTGCTGCTTGTAGCAAGTCTTGAAAATCTTCGCCTTTCTTGCCTATGACTGCTATAGCTGTCTCCACAGGCACTGTACTGCCTTCTGGTAACAGATAAAGTACTTCTCCTTTTTCAAAGTTTTCAAGCTCCATAGTGGCCTTGTCGGTCTCTACGTCTGCTATCATTTCACTAGATTTTACGGTGTCTCCTACTTTGACAAACCAAGATACGATAGTACCCTCCTCCATCGTGTCACTCATTCTAGGTAATTTTATTGCTACTGCCATTTATCTTTTGTTAACGCTTTGCAAAATTAAACATCCAAGTTTAAATAATGTTGGTAACGGCCAATAATAGAATAATTTATTTCACACAAATAGACCGTGCTTTGTAGCATAATGAGACAGTACGAAGATTTCTTGAAACATGTGTTCGAAAATGGAAGTAAAAAAACAGACAGAACGGGTACAGGAACCATAAGCGTCTTCGGCGGTCAACTGCGTTTTGATTTAGCAAAATCTTTTCCCTTAATCACTTCTAAAAAAGTACACTGGAAGTCTGTGGTACACGAGCTTCTCTGGTTTTTGAAGGGAGATACTAATATACAATATCTCAAGGACCACAACATAAAAATATGGGATGCTTGGGCGGATGAAAATGGCGACCTAGGTCCCGTATATGGCAAGCAATGGCGTGAGTGGGTAGCTCCTAACGGCGAAAAAACAGATCAGATACAATATGTACTTGACACACTAAAAAATAATCCAGATAGCCGTAGAATAATAGTAAATGCTTGGAATGTAGGAGAACTAAACGATATGGCTCTTACTCCATGTCATTGCTTATTTCAGTTTTATGTAGCAGAGGGTAAGCTAAGCTGCCAACTCTATCAACGTAGTGCAGACCTATTCTTAGGAGTGCCTTTTAACATAGCAAGCTATGCTCTTCTTACACTTATGATAGCTAAGGAAGTAGGATTAGAGCCTGGTGAGTTTGTTCACACTTTTGGTGATGCACACATCTACAGTAATCATTTTGAGCAGGTGAAAGAACAGCTCAGCCGCGAGCCTCGTCCGTATCCTACTGTGAAATTAAACCCGGATAAAAAATCTGTTTTTGATTATCTGTATGAAGATTTTGATGTAGTAGGATATGACCCACACCCAAGAATAAGTGCTCCTATAGCGATCTAGAGCAGCAGCAATGTTTTAAGCGTTTTCTTGTCGCTCTTCATTACATTTTTGTCCAGTCTGCCATTGTAGCCATAGAGCCTTGCTTTGGCAGTGTGCTGCCATATGGCCCATTCGTGTCGCGGGTTATTTCTATAGTCGCATATCCAAAGAGGATAATCTTCAAATTGACCTTTTAGGTACGTAGAGTATAAATGCGGATGTGTATAGATGATTGGTTTTACACCGTAATGCCTTTCTATGGCATTGCAGTAGTTGCGTATTTCGCGAAGTACTTTTCGCTTATTGGGCATTCTTCTTCTAGTGTATTCCACATCCAAAACAGGAACCATGTTACCTTTTTTGAGTCCTGCATGTTGTATAAATTTTTGTGCTTGTCTCTCTCCGCTACTACTGAAACTCATAAAGTGGTACGCTCCGTGTAGTATATCGTGCTTTTCAAGGTTTCGCTTATGAGAGCTATACATGTTGTCTACTATGGTAGTCCCCTCGGTCACTTTTACAAAAACAAAATCTGGTTTATTTTTCTTTACCATCAAACTCCAATTGATGTTTTTCTGGTATTTAGAGATGTCGATTCCCCACAGTTTTCTCCCGGCTAAGTCGTCGAGAAAATCATCTTTATGTTCTTCTTGTACTTTAGCTAATACTCCCTGAATGATTGCCGCAGTGTCTACTATAGGCTCTGCCGGTTCTTCCTCTAGAAGACTAGCCTCACATTGTATGCCTGGAGCATTGCATGCCGAATACTCCTCTGGTTTAATCTCCATTGACTGAAAAAAAGCAGCTATTCCCGCTAGCAGAAATAAAGAAACAAATATTTTCCCTAAAGATTTCATTGTAGATATTTGCCTCGAAGTTAACATCGTGTATTGCAGTATTAATTAACAACTCACATTGTGCTGCACAAATTGTATAGGAAGGTGGAATAGTTAGTTCTGTGCCAATTAGAAGATTATCCCAAAACCAATGCTTCCTGCCCTAACTACGGTGTACGGTTCTAACCTATAGACGCTCGAGGTGGTCAATCCATTGTTATAAATAGATGTGGCCTTCTTGGCTCTTAGATTATAATTGATAGAAAACGGTATAGCTACCAGAATTAATCCCACTCCGGAGAGCACCATCTCTATATTTAGAGGGACGTCAGAGCTAGCCGACTGACCCAATGGAAAACCAACAAGCAATCCGCCTGCTGCACCAAAGAGCATAGTCAAATTATAGTTTCGTTTTGCTAGTCTCATTTCTGTCATAGCGTCGGCATTGCCTTGCATTATTTTTTCCATTTGTCTAGGGTTTAACTGCTCGCCTTTATGCAAAAAAACTGTCCCAACCCTTTGCTCTACTTTGATAGAGTCTAAAACTTGCCCAGAGCAATACACTACAGAAAAGGCAAAAATGAATAAGGTGATTGATTTAATGTGTGTCATTTGTCTCAAACAAAACGAGGAGAGGCGTATGTTTAGTGTGTGCTTACTTCTCCTTATTCAGGATAATAAGAGCACCAATCACTCCAGGTACCCATCCCAATATCGTTAGAATAAAAAATGGAACCACAACCTCTGTCATAGACAGCTAATAGTGGGAAAAGGTAGCTATTCCCACCAGCAGTAATAAAGAAACGAATATTTTTTCTAAGAATTTCAATGTAGATATTTGCTTCAAAGCTAACATGGTGCGGTACGTTCTTAATTAACAACTCACATAGTCACCCTATAATTGTATAGGAAGGTGGAATAGCTAGAGGTTTTATGCTTTCTAAAGCTCAAAAAGCAAATGTTAAATCCATAAATTAATACGAATTTATGGATTGCAATTCCTTAAATTCGTATTAATTTAGAGAATAAAGTCTAAATAATTAGTCTTGTTAATTAGCAAGGTCTCGCTGTTTTCATAAGTAGCCATGAATTTTTTGGGAAACTTGGCGGGTTTCTTTCCCCACTTAAACTCATAAGCGAATAATTTACCTTCTCGCTCTTCTATGAAATCTATCTCGCCAGACTGATAGGTACGCCAGAAGTAATAATTAGATAGTACATCTTGAAATGCATTTCGCTTAAAACGCTCCATTACTAAAAAATTCTCCCACAGAGCCCCTATGTCATTTCGCAATTCTATCGGGTTAAAATTAGCCACTAATGCATTGCGAATACCCGTGTCATAAAAATAATACTTTCGTTTTTGAGTGACCTCGTCTCTAAGGTTGCTACTGTATCCGCCTAGGCTTTTTAGGATAAATGATTTCTCTAAAATGTCGAGATACTTTGACACCGTTTTCACATCTAGACTGACTTTTGTCGCTATCTCATTGAGAGAGACTTCACTTCCTACTTGAAAAGCGAGTAGCCGTACTATCTGATTTATCTTAGAAGAGGATAGAATATTATCTAAACGCAGTACGTCTTTGAAAAGGTACGAGTTAGCTATTTCTGTGACTATTTTTTGCTTTTTAGCAATAGTGCTAGCCGTGATTACCTCTGGATAAAACCCGTAGATTAAGAATTCCTCTAACTTCTCATTTAACTCATACGCGTTATATATATTCCTAAGCTCTAGCATGGCTATAGGAAACATCTCCACAGTATGCTTGCGGCCTACAAGTGGCTCGCCTACTTGAT
>JBDNFQ010000125.1:0-1477 GCA_041689715.1 Bacteroidia bacterium | reverse complement strand
TATAACTGGTGTTCCCTCGTATGTTTTTAGAAGAGGTTTTAGATATTTCAAAATCTCCCATGAAACTACTTGTTGCAGCATTCCACTGAGAGATGATAATTTGGTCATCTGATTCTATCGCCCCTTCATCTCCATTTTGACAATCAAAAAACAGTTGTACAGTAATTCTATATCGATTTTGATTTGCGTCTAACAATGTATAGATAATCTCTCCACCTACTATGTGTGTTGCGTTTACACTGAAGAGTGTAAAGATCAATAATGCTATGGAGAGAGTTTTTCTGATAATTTCTTCCTTTAAGTGTAATCCTGAGTATTAAAAATTAAAGACCCGTGCTATGTTAAATCCAAAACGAATATCGCCATCCAGCCATTTCGCTTTTGTATCTGTGATAAACGATTTCTCAAATGGCCCACTAGAATTAGTGAAAAATAATTGAAAAACATGTCCACCAGTCTCTATGTCAAAACCAACAGATAGAACATCGGTTTTGTTCTCTTCTAGTTGGGATGGTAAGGTGTAGTAATATTCTAAATTAAGTGTAGTTCTATTGGTTAGTTTTTGTCTTACCCCTATTCCGACTGCTAATATATCATTTTTTAAGTTAGCAGAGTCTACCAAGTTTTTGTGCACTAGGGTAGGGCTTAGTTGCACACTTAGGCCTTCAGTAAACTTGCGAGCTACAAGTAGTTGGTGGGTATAATGTACCCTATGAGAAAATTGATTTTCTCTATTTGGCTGAGTAAATTTAGATGTAGCAATTCCCATATGGCTTATCCAAGCTGCAGTTACAGGTATGTTTTTGGCACCTGTACTTTGTTTTAGGAACTTATATTTCACAAAACCATCGTATGTCTTGTCTACGGTGCTTCTACCTATGCCTACATTTAGATTATCTGTAATGCCATAGTCGCCACCTATACGCATAGTAGCTTGGTCTAGACCAAATAAATCGTAGAAACCACCACTCACAAAACCAAAACGATGCGAGATTTTAAAGTCAAATTCCCGTTTAGCTACTGTTTCGACACTGTGGCCATTCACTACTCTATTGGTTTTGAAAGTAGCAAATGCATATTCGGTTACTGGTGCTGCCTCAGGGTCGTCTAGGAGGTCCAGATTTTGAGCATATACTATGGGTGAATAAGCTACTATAAAAAATATAAGGATACGTTTGACCATTTATATGCAGTTGTAATGTAACACAAACAGACCGTTGAGAGTATTCCCAAAGGTCTGATAATTATTTATTTAGTGAGCATGACGATAGTCCGCATCTACTGTTATTTTTATTTCTCTAGAGATTTTACCAGAAACAGTTTTGGGTATTTTAATATTGTAATCTTCAGGATTAATAGTAAATGTAGCCTTAGTGTTGACTACCCCACTTTTTACTGTAAATGTACCTATTGTAGCAACATCTTTAGTCACATCTTTGATCGTTAGTTTGCCAGATACTTTAGATGTATATATGCC
>JBDNFQ010000124.1:0-3172 GCA_041689715.1 Bacteroidia bacterium | reverse complement strand
GCTAGTATATTACATAACCTAGCGAATACAAATAGAGGTAGAAGCATGACCCTGCATCTGTATATGAAGCCGATAAAGGAGTGTAGAATTTATGACGTGGCTACTTCTCAACTTAAACTAGTATCTCTTAGCTACGATACCGTAGGCGGTAAGCCTGTCTAGTCGAAGTGCCTTAAATCGACATTCTGGAAATCAGAGAAGTTAAACTTCTAGGAAAATTTGGTTTAAGATTTTTTGAATCCTAATTTCGGATGAAAATGATAAATGAATATACAAAATGACATTTTTCGAAATCAATACGGCTTTACATTTGTCCTATATTAATCAATGAAATCAATACTTACATTCTCGCTTGTTTTTGCCTGCAGTTTAGTCTTTGCACAAAAAACTTTTCCGGTAGGAGGAAAGCTAAAATATGCAGAAACCAAAGAATCTGTGGTAGGTGCTACCATTTTTATTTTAAATGCAGATAGCAGTATTGCAGCAGGTGCAGTTTCAGATGAAGAAGGTGTGTTTACCGTGAACCTCGATAGAGGAGAATATAGTATAAAGATAAACTACTTGGGTTTGCAGCCTTACTCTGAGCCGCTGCAGGTATGGAGAGATGATTATTTAGGTACTATTCTGCTGGCTGAGAAAACAACTGAACTAGAGGGTGTAAATATAGATGAACGAACCCTGCAAGCTACCACGCAGGGTGATACTACTACCTTTAATGCTAGGGCGTACAAGACCAATCAAAATGCAAACGCTAAGGATTTATTAGAAAAAATGCCAGGTGTGCAAGATGATAACGGAGAGCTAAAGGCTCAAGGTGAAAAAGTACAACAAGTATTAGTAGATGGGAAATTATTTTTTGGTCAAGACCCCAAAACAGCACTTACTACACTGCCAGCAGAAGTAGTAGATAAGATTCAAATTTTTGATGATAAAAGTGAGCAAAGCAAAGCAAGTGGTGTAGATGACGGTACACGTATAAAAACGATCAATATAGTGACCAAAATAAACATGCGAAATGGCGAGTTTGGTAAAGTATATGCTGGTGGAGGAACCGATGACAGGTATACCGCGGGAGGTAATCTCAATATGTTTAGGGGTGAGCAAAGACTATCTATACTAGGTCAAGTGAATAATATCAATCAGCAAAATTTTGCTACTGAAGATCTGCTAGGTGTAGTAGGGGATAATAGTGGCGGACGTGGGAGTAGAGGTCCTGGAGGAGGAAGGCCTTCTTTTCTAAGTGGATTTAGTGCAGGAGGAAGTTCTAGTGACTTTCAAGTGAGTAGCTCCGGAGGTATCACAGAGACTGTAGCCGGGGGACTTAACTATCAGGATGTGTGGGGCAAGAAGGTAGATGTAAGTAGTAGCTACTTTTATAATCAAGGGAAAAATGAAACCGCTAACAATACTTTTCAGCAGTACTATCTCACCGGCAATGGACAGCAGTATGACGAGAAGGATTCAAGTCTCAGTAACAATGTGAACCACAAGCTGAATGCTAAGTTAGTGTATAAGGTGAACCCAAAGATGTCCTTCTTTTATATCCCAAGTCTTACCATACAGCAAAATGATGGTCGAAGTACATTATCAGGAAATACAAGACAAGAAGCAACTTTAGTGAACGCTCTTAGTCAAACATTTAGTAGTGATTTGTCTGCAATAAAAATGAGTAATGACTTGATGTTTAGATACAATGGAGAGAAACGAGGTAGAAGTGTTTTCGTGCAAGTGAAGAGTGATATAGACCGTACAGATGGAGATAATCAATTAAATAGTAATATTAAGGATAGCAGGAGTGTAGTAGATAATATAGATCAAGTAGGTAACTTAAACGAAAATACAGATGGAATAACGACCAGTGTAATGTTTAGTGAGCCGCTAGGTGACAAAGGGCTTGGGAGTTTTATCTCTTATGATTTCAGTAACAGTATTAATGTGACCAATCAGCAGACCTTCAGCGGAGTGATAACTCCTGGCTTAGGTACCTTTGATTCATCATTGTCTTCCGTTTATAATAACGATTGGAATACCCACCAAGTAGGCTTTGGGTTTAGAAAGTTTGGCAGAAAAGGAGGTTTCGTAGCACGACTAAAATATGAGATGGCTTTCCTAGATAACACGCAGGCAGTACCAGAGAGAGAAAATGTAAATCGAACCTTCCGAAATATTTTACCTTTTGCACTTTATAGAGCAAGTCTCAAAAACAATGCATCTTGGTTTACCATGTACCGCAGCTACACTTCTAAGCCTCAAGCAAACCAACTCACCACCACGGTAAATAATAGCAATACACTTCAATTGAGTACGGGTAACTCTTCCCTTTCTCAGACTTATGGGCATTGGTTTATGAGTAAGTACAATGTGACCAATACCAAGAAAAATAGCATCTTTTATGCTATGATTAATGGAGGTCTAGCTAGTAACTATATAGGACAAAGTACTTTTACTGCCACTTCTGATACACTATATAGAGGAGTAAGTATACCACGAGGAGGGCAACTATCTAGTCCAGTAAATCTAGACGGGCAGTACTCTGCCAATGCTTTTGTGACCTACGGTTTCCCACTAGCTAAGCTAAAGAGTAATCTGAACTTTAACCTCAATACAGGTGTCACCAATATTCCTTCGCTTATCAATGATGTGAAGTCTAATACCTTCAATCAAAATTACGGACTGGGACTAGTACTAAGTAGCAACATCAGTGAGAAAATAGATTTCACTATCAGCACAGAGAGTAACTATGTGCTGAGTAGCAACTCGCTAAACTCCTCCTTAGATAATCAGTATCTCGTGCAGACGAGTAAGATAAAATACGATTGGATAATGCCACTGGGTTTGACATTTCGTACACAGCTACAGCATCAGGAATACTTTGGACTGAGCGACTTGCTCAATAGTAGGGTGCTGCTCTGGACTGCAGGCATAGGCAAGCAACTTTTCCAAAACAAAAGAGGGGAAGTACAGCTGAGTATGTATGACATACTAGGGCAGAATAATAACGTAGCCCAAAACTTCTACGATAGCTACTATGAGGAGACCAATAGTAATGTGCTCACTCGTTACGTGATGCTATCCTTCTCGTATAACATTAGAAAGTTTAGAGAGAGTAAGGATACGCTGGAAGAGTAGTGGTGGTGTAAGCTTCGATAATCAATTATTGAAAACTCCATAG
>JBDNFQ010000123.1:0-2182 GCA_041689715.1 Bacteroidia bacterium | reverse complement strand
TGATAATAGCTCCACCTATAGCAGTGTCACCATGCGGGTGGTACTGCATAGTAGTGCCAATAATATTGGCTACCTTATTGTACCTACCATCGTCTAGCTCCTTCATAGCGTGAAGGAATCTACGCTGTACAGGCTTTAGTCCGTCATTGATATGCGGTACTGCACGTTCTAATATTACATAACTAGCGTAGTCTAGAAACCAGTCTTCGTACATGCCTTTCACAGCACGCTGACCATCTTCTAGATCTATCTTTGTGACCCTTTCTTCTGGATTTTGCTCCAAATTTTCGTCTAACTCTTCGTTCTCGTCCATTTCTTAAGCAGCTTCCGTTTCTTCTTTTATTTTAGTTTCTTCTTCACTAGTCTCATCTATCTCTAGACGTAGATTAGCAATGATAAACTCCTGACGCTCTTGCGTATTTTTACCCATGTAGTATTCTAGTATCTTGTTAATACTAGAATCTTCAGTGAGCAGCACAGGCTCTAAGCGTATTTCATCTCCTATAAATCCACCAAACTCATCTGGAGATATCTCACCGAGTCCTTTGAATCTAGTTATCTCAGCAGTTTTACCTAGTTCTCTTATGGCATCAAAACGCTCTTGATCTGTATAGCAATACTTTGTTACTTTCTTATTTCTCACTCTAAATAGTGGAGTCTCTAATATGTATACGTGACCTCTTCTTACCAAGTCTGGAAAAAACTGTAGGAAGAAGGTAAGTATCAATAAACGAATGTGCATACCGTCTACGTCGGCATCTGTAGCTATTACAACCTTGTTGTACCTCAGCTCATCTAGGCTTTCCTCTATATTAAGTGCATGCTGTAGCAGGTTGAATTCCTCATTCTCATACACTATTTTTTTCTTTAGTCCAAAGCAGTTCAGTGGTTTACCTCTTAGGCTAAATACTGCCTGAGTCTGCACGTCACGAGCCTTTGTGATGCTACCACTCGCTGAGTCACCCTCCGTAATGAAGAGCGTTGACTCTAGGTGATTGTCCTTTTTTTCATCTGTAAAATGAACTCGACAGTCACGAAGTTTCTTATTATGAACGCTGGCTTTTTTGGCTCTGTCACGTGCAATCTTACGCACACCAGCCATATCCTTACGTTCACGCTCACTTTGTTGTATTTTTCGGAGTAAAGCGTCTGCTATCTCTGGATTTTTATGTAAGAAATTATCCAGTTGTGATTTTACGAATTGGTTAATCTCAGCTTTGAGTGAATTGCCATCAGGAGACACCTCTGTACTTCCTAGCTTTGTTTTAGTCTGTGATTCAAAAATAGGTTCTTGTATTCTTACCGATATAGCAGAAACCAATGAGGCTCTAATATCTGTAGGCTCAAAACTCTTGCCATAGAAATCACGTACAGTTCTTACTAACGCTTCTTTAAATGCAGCTACGTGCGTGCCGCCTTGGGTAGTATTCTGACCATTTACAAAGGAATAATAATCCTCGCCATAGTGACTATCATGGGTGATGGCCATTTCTATATCGCCCTCTTTCAGGTGAATGATAGGATACTTTATTTCTTCCTCATTGGTTTTTCTTTCTAGTAAGTCTAGGAGTCCGTTCTTTGAAAAATACTTGTTGCCGTTGAAATCAATAGTAAGGCCAGCATTCAAGTATACATAAAACCACATTTGATTATCAATGTATTCTGAGATGTACTTATGCGTTTTAAATATGTCTGTATCGGCTGAGTACTCCACGTAAGTGCCGTTTTTTTCTTCCGTTTTACCTTTCTCTTCTTTTACGAGTACTCCACGCTCAAAAATGGCAGTCATGGTCTCACCTTCTCTAAAACTTTTTACCATAAAGTAAGAGGATAGTGCATTCACCGCCTTGGTACCCACACCATTCAGACCTACAGATTTTTGGAATACTTTACTATCATACTTGGCACCGGTATTGATTTTACTTACTACATCTACTACCTTACCTAATGGAATACCACGACCGTAGTCACGCACACTTACCTTATTTTCGGCTAGATTGATATCTATGCGTTTTCCATTACCCATCATGAACTCATCTATACAGTTATCTACTACTTCCTTCATTAGGATATAGATACCATCTTCGGCAGATGAGCCGTTTCCGAGCTTACCGATGTACATACCCGGGCGGAGGCGTATGTGTTCTTTCCAGTCTAAGGACCGGATACTATCTTCGTTATA
>JBDNFQ010000122.1:0-3219 GCA_041689715.1 Bacteroidia bacterium | reverse complement strand
AGTAGCAGATTTGTTCTTCCGGTTACGTAGAACGCTATAGCTGCAAAAAATGTAGACCCTTCTAATGCAGCCCAAATAAGAATATTGAAAGAGGTATAGGCTTCTAGCTTAGCTACTAGGTTACTGTCTTTTGGTACTGCCTTTATTTTTCTTCTTCCTATATAATACGCCGCCGCAAAAGTTGCGACACCAAGGACCGGGACTAATAGTTCTAAAATATTCATTCCATCTTCTGAGGAGACTACTTCATTAGCTTCCATTTTTAGAGCGTATAGGATACCTACTACTATGCAAGTTCCCAAGCAAATAGCGATATGAATGATAGATAATTGCTTAAAAACTGCTGCTGGTTTCATATTTATAATAAACTTATTTGATCGCCTGAAGTGAATGTATCTTTTTCTTCTTTCTTTTTATCTGATGAAGATAGTTGAGGTACCACCTCAACATGCACCTCTTTGAGCTCAGGTTCTGGCTCCTTTTCTTTTTTGGCTATTACTTTTTTTGCAATAGGCGGCCTAGCCGGAGCAGCAGTTTCAGCGGGAGTCTCAGTACTTAATTCAACCTCTGGACTTTCCTCATCCGAAGGTTTTACTGTTTTTACTTCGTCGGTGTCATCATTAGTTGGCGGCTCATTTTCGTCTAGGTCTTCACCATCATCTTCTGGTGGCGGAGGTGGGAGTAGTTTTGCTTTCGCAAATTCCTTTCCGCATAGTTTATTCCCTATGCTCTTCCAGCCTTTTACGTCTATGAATTCCTCGAGATTTACCTCTTCTACTTTCTTGTCGCCAGTTTTACTCTTAGTAGTAAGTTCTATGATAGGAGTCGAGTGCGAAGCGGCTAATATCATCTTACTTCCCCACCCTTCAGTGATGAAGGAGAACTTCTTGTCTGTGGAAGCAGTTTCTATATTAAATCGTTTTACACAGTAGTTTTTACCATTACCATCATAGTGTAGCACAGATATTACTTTCTTGGGATCAAATTTCTCTATTATTTTTATTTCTTTATTGGCATATCGATTAGTTAGTTCGTGGTTAGTAATCTCATAATCACCTGTTTCGAATACTATTAGAATTAGGTCATCCGTTTGAAAATTTCCTAGGTACTCTCCACGTTCGTGGACATTCAGTCTTCCTATACCTGGCTCGTACCATATATCTCGTCCACCTATGGTAGATACTCCTTTTAACTTTAGGTCAATTTTGCGTACAGGGTGTTTAGTTACCATATTGCCTTGGCTTCCTCGTCCTTTAATAGAGAGCTCTGAGAAATCGTAGTCAAAGAGTTTGTTTCTAGCCTTAGCCGCACTGTGTAGGTACACATTTACTATCTCGGCTTCACCATTAGGATTTACGCTGAAGTATTGGAGTTTACTCCCGGCTGCCCCTCTGGTTATATTATATTCCTTGTCTCTAGTAATACTAGTCACATTAAAACGCTTAGCCATTGTCTTTTTGCTAGCTCCGTCTATATACACTGCGTTGTAAGTGACACGTTCATCATTTTTACGATAAACAGCTACATGTATTATGTTTTTTTCAAAGAAGGCCTTAGAAGAAACCTTACTCACAGAGTAGGTGCCATCACCTCGGAATACAATGATGTCATCAATGTCTGAACAATCACAGATATATTCTTCTTTTTTAATACCTGTACCCACGAAACCTTCAGCTAAATTAGCATATAGCTTTTCATTTGCTACGGCTACCACCTTTGTGTTTATCTCCTCAAAACCTCTAATTTCTGTTTTACGTTCCTTGCCTTTACTATATTTATCTAGTAAGTTTTGGTAGTAGGCTATGGCGTACTCTATCAAATTATCTAAGTGCCGATTTACCTCTGCTAGATCATCTTCTATACTATTAAGAAGTTCATCTGCTTTGAACGCATCAAACTTAGAGATACGTTT
Organism: Bacteroidia bacterium; assembly: GCA_041689715.1. Taxonomy (GTDB): domain Bacteria; phylum Bacteroidota; class Bacteroidia; order NS11-12g; family UBA9320; genus UBA9320. Next base: position 1,307 of record JBDNFQ010000122.1, on the reverse strand, counting down.
AATTTTAATCTCTGTAAGACGAATAATATCTTCCTCAGTCACAGGACGTCTGAGGTGTTTTATAAAGGGTTGAAGTCCTTTGTCTATAGCAGCTATTACACCTTCCCACGTTTCCTCTTCCTCTATGTCTCGGTAGATACGTTCTTCTATGAATATCTTCTCTAGCGAGCTAAAATGCCATTTCTCTTCTAGTTCTCCTCGCTTTATCTCAAGTTCTGCCTTTAGCAGGTCTACGGTATTCTCCGTATTGATTTTTAGAATGTCTGAAACTCCTAAAAACATCGGTTTATCATCTACGATAACGCACGCATTAGGAGATATTGAACTCTCACAGTTAGTAAATGCGTAAAGTGCGTCAATGGTCTTATCCGTAGAGATACCATTGGGCAACTGTATCTCCACTTCTACATCTTTGGCAGTATTGTCTACGACCTTTTTTATCTTAATTTTTCCTTTATCATTGGCTTTTAAGATACTATCTATCAATACGCCTGTGGTAGTGCCATACGGCACATCAATGATAGCGAGGGTGTTTTTATCTTTTTCTATTATCGTAGCACGTACTTTAATTCTACCACCACGTCTTCCATCTTGATAGTCAGCTACATCTACCTGCCCTCCAGTTTGAAAATCTGGATAGATAGTGGGAGTCTTTCCTTCTAATATCTGGATGCTACCCTTTACCAACTCTATGAAATTGTGAGGCATTATCTTGGTGCTCAGACCTACTGCGATACCTTCTACACCTTGGGCGAGTAGTAGAGGGAACTTTACGGGAAGAGTTATCGGTTCGTTCTTTCTGCCATCATAACTCTTTTGCCAGTCTGTAGTCTGCTTGTTAAAGGCTATTTCTAAAGCAAACTTATTGAGTCTAGCCTCTATGTATCTAGCAGCAGCAGCACTATCTCCAGTACGCACGTCACCCCAGTTTCCTTGACAGTCTATAAGCAGGTCTTTTTGACCCATATTGATGATAGCTCCACCTATAGCAGTGTCACCATGCGGGTGATACTGCATCGTAGTACCAATTATGTTGGCTACCTTATTATACCTGCCATCGTCTAGCTCCTTCATAGCGTGAAGGAATCTGCGTTGCACTGGTTTTAGTCCATCATTAATATGCGGTACTGCACGTTCTAATATTACATAACTGGCGTAGTCTAGAAACCAGTCTTCGTACATACCTTTCACAGCACGCTGACCATCTTCTAAATCTATCTTTGTGACCCTTTCTTCTGGATTTTGCTCCAAATTTTCGTCTAACTCTTCGTTCTCGTCCATTTCTTAAGCAGCTTCCGTTTCTTCTT
>JBDNFQ010000121.1:0-1628 GCA_041689715.1 Bacteroidia bacterium | reverse complement strand
TTGCATTCGAGCTCCAGCTAGTTTTTGAATACCATCACTCATCACCATCATACCATAGATGAATAAGCCTAGTGCTCCTATTAAAGTTAATAATTCAGAAATATGCATTTATAATTTGTGTTTTGTTTGTAATACTGACTGTAAATAAGTGACTTCCAAGTTATCCTAGTATTAAATAGTTAAATAAGTGAATAAAAATGATAGTCTTATTTTTCTTTGTTATTGAAAATTCTATAGTGCAAGTAACCAGCTTTATATGAAATATGTGTTAAGTGTAGATTAATTGTTAAATACCTAATTCTATTTGAAAACGGATTCTATAATCAGCTACAGTTGCAGATTTAGAATCGATGTATGCTATATCTGATTGCACTTTTAGCTTATGACCTACTATATACTTAGACAAACCTAGAGTATATTCCGTGGTATTAGAAGTGGCAGCAAAATCCTTAGCCAAATCTACAGACGTAAATCTACCACTTACTTCCAGGTTATTCTCAAATAAATAACCTAATTGTGCTACATACCCTGCACCAGACGTGAAGCCTTTCGCTTTATGAGACAAGCTACGGTTAGCATACTCAGTCATTATACTTATCCCATTATACTTATAAATAGCATCTATAAAAAGTGTGCTCAGATTATTAAGACTATACGCTGAGGTAGCATCTCCATTAGAGTCTAGCTCATACACAAAGTTCCCTAATTGCCCTTCGCTTCTTGATGTATTATTATTATAACAATAAGAACCTCCTATGGCCAGCTTCCCTTTTTCTTCTCTTTCTAAGTCAGCACTAAAATAATCTCCCTTGTTTGTGAAACTTCCCATTGGGTATATTTCAACCCTTCCAGTATATGCCAAACCTGCTTTAGGATTGTTAGATGTTATATTCCTTCCCTCTCCCGTGGTTATAGCTGTTGCTATGTTTACAGGCACCGAGCCTATATGTTGTTTCAGTCTATATTGAATACCAAAATCTCTATCTATATTAAACTTGCTATTGACATTACTTCGGTCTACAAATTGCAATGCCATAGAAGATATTACACGCTCCCTATTTCCTGGGAGTTTAGTTTGACCAAACCACAATTGTTGCTTCTCACCTATGTGATATTTTAGTACTGCATCTAACACCATTTTAGATCCGTCACTCACTTGCGAAGCATCTTTAGAATGTCCTTGATCTCTATTACTCAATGCTAGCTCTAATTTATACTCAAACTTTGGACTGTAGATATACCCTTTAGATTTTAATCTCATCCGTCTCACCATTGCTCTCATATCTTGGCTATTACCGTTCATATCATCCTGATAAGAGGCTAAACTCTGTACCCTAAAAGAGAAACTCATCTTAACTTTCTCATCTTCTGATTTGAAAATCAAACCTTTTTCTACCGTTGGATAAATAACCTGTACTCTCACCAGACTTATACAAGCGAATGCTAGAACAATAATTAGTGTAATTTGCTTCACAGTGCAAATGAAACACTTAAATTCAAGTCGTAAATGCAACCCCTAGATTAAGAGGTATAGGGTGTAATAAAAATAGCGGATTAGGGGCTAGCCCCTAATCCGCTACGGAAAATGTTACTACCTTTACTTCTCTTCAAAAAGTTGTAAAAATGAG
>JBDNFQ010000120.1:0-10008 GCA_041689715.1 Bacteroidia bacterium | reverse complement strand
GTGGTACTCCTATGGAACTATTAGAAAAATACGGACTAGGTATAAAAGACGTAGTAGCTGCGGCAAAGCGAGCTGTTGCTAGAAAGTAATACACCTTGAATATTCTCTTCGTTTACAATAAAAAAGCGGGCAAAAAATTTGAACCTTCTATAGTAAACGTAATTACCGAACTGATACCTAAATCTACGGATTTTTCTTTTGTAGACATCAGAGAAATAGAGGCTCTGGATATTTCTAAATTTGACATTCTTGTAGCTATAGGTGGTGACGGTACGGTTAATACTGTTGCCAAAATTGCTTCTAAAAACTATAAAACCCTAGGCGTAATCCCAAAAGGTTCTGGAGATGGTTTAGCTCGGTTTCTGAATATATCCAGAAATGTGAATGCTGCGATAGACACACTTTTATATGGCAAAACTATTACCATAGACACTGCTACTGTCGACGATGTATTTTTTATCAATGTGGCAGGGGCCGGTTTTGAGGCTGAGGTAGCACATAATTTTGGTGCAGAGGGAATAAGAGGATTAAAAGGCTACGCAAAAACGATATTAGAGTCTTTCGGAGGACGAGAAGAAAAAGAAGTAACACTTACTCTGGATGGCCAGAAAACTACTCTCCCATTCTTTAGTTTGAGTATAGCCAACGGAGCTCAATGGGGAAATAACTTTGAGATAGCAAGTGAAGCAGATATACAAGATGGACTTCTTGATATTGCGATTATGCGAAAACCTAAATGGCATCAAATATTAGGACTTATCCGTTTTCTTAAAAGTAAAAAACAAGGAAATAACGCATTATTCACCTATTATAAAGCTTCTGAAATAGATCTAAAACGAAGTGGTAAGCTTTGGCATATAGACGGGGAGCCTGTCATTTTGAAAAAGAAGAAACGCGTAGTAATACATCCTAAATCTCTAAAAACGATTGTGCCAAAATGACAAAAAAGAAAATGGAGAAACTAGACTTGTCTAACTTTTTTACAAGTCAAAATGAAGATACTAGTTTTAAGTTGTTATCAGATAATGACGACAAACCGAAGGAAGTAGATACGGCTAATCTGCCTGCCAATGCTCAGAAACTAAGCGTGCGGAAAGAGAAAAAAGGTAGAGGTGGTAAAACTGTAACTGTAGTAGAAGGGTACAAAGGGAACCCACAAACGCTTGAAGCTCTTTGCAAAAAAGTGAAGCAACAATGTGGTGTAGGTGGGTCTGTAGATCGCAAAACCTTTATCATACAAGGTGATAAAGCAGACCAAGTAGTAAAAATCCTCATCAAAGAAGGGTACAACGCTAAGAAAACCACAATGTAAAAATAGGATGGAAAATTTGCCGCTTTTTAATCACGCATACCTTTTAGAAATCTAAGTGCTTAACAGACTAACAAACACACAATTAGGTACTTATAGTATTTTTTACTACTAGTACTCTCTTCTATGGTACTATTTTAAATCAATCCTAATTAAGTCAAAATGACCGGTAAATAGGCTTAAAAGTATCGTAGCAAAATTACCTTTGCAATCTATTAGAAAAATGAAGTCACATCCAATTACTGACCGTGTTTTTGATTTAGCCTCAAAAACAAATAAAAATCTAACTTTAGACCAACTCCTAGACTCAGCTGTAGCTAGAGGTGAAGGTAAAATAACCAACACAGGAGCATTGGCAGGAGATACTGGCAAGTTCACTGGCCGCTCACCTAAAGATAAGTTTACTGTAGCAGATGCTAAGACCAACGACGAAGTGTGGTGGGGAAACATCAATCAAAAATTTGATGTAGCTCAATTTGATGCACTCTTAGAAAGAGTAATCAATCACTACGGAGGCAAAGAATTATTCGTGCGTGATGCGTATGCGTGTGCTGACCCTGAGTATAGACTTAGAGTGCGTGTAGTAAATGAAACTGCATACCAAAATCTTTTCGTACACCATATGTTTATTCGTCCAGAAACGAGTGAATTAGATGCGATAGATCCTGACTGGGTAATCCTTGCAGCACCTAGTTTTATGGCTGTACCAGATAGAGACGGTACACATCAAGAAAACTTCTCTATCATCAATTTTACAAAGAAAATATACATCATAGGTGGAAGTGGATATACCGGAGAAATTAAAAAAGGAATCTTTACTGTACTTAACTTCACATTACCTGTAGAGCATGATGTACTGAGCATGCACTGCTCTGCTAACATTGGCAGCAATGGTGATTCTGCGATATTCTTTGGCCTATCAGGCACGGGTAAAACGACACTATCTGCAGATCCAGACCGTAAACTTATCGGTGATGACGAGCACGGATGGAGTAAGAATGGCATCTTCAATTTTGAAGGTGGATGCTATGCTAAAACTATTAATCTGACTGAAGAAAACGAACCCACAATTTGGAAAGCCATTACAAGAGGTGCGTTGGTAGAGAACGTACGCTTCTTCCCAGACTCTGATGCGGTAAATTATGATGATGTAAGCGTTACTCAAAATACACGCTGTGCCTACCCTATCACTAATATAGACAACATAGCTGAGCCAAGTGTAGGACCTCAGCCCAAGAATATATTCTTCCTTACGGCAGATGCGTTCGGTGTGCTCCCTCCTATATCTAAGCTTACACAAGGTCAGGCAGGATATCATTTTATCAGTGGATACACTGCTAAAATAGCAGGAACAGAAGAAGGTGTAACTGAGCCGCAAGCTACATTCTCTGCGTGCTTTGGAGCGGCATTTATTCCGCTACACCCAGGACGATATGCAGAAATGCTAGGATCTAAAATGACCGAGAATAACGTCAATGTATGGCTAGTAAATACTGGCTGGAGCGGCGGTGCTTATGGCACAGGAAGCAGAATGAAGCTTAAGTACACTAGAGCTATGCTCAACGCAGCTTTAGATGGCAAGCTAGATAATGTGGAATTTGTAAATCATAAGGTATTTGGTGTGGCTATGCCAACAGAAGTGCCAGGAGTACCTACTGAGCTTTTAAACCCAAGGAATACTTGGACAGATAAAGTAGCTTATGATACAAAAGCAAATCACCTAGCTGGATTATTCAATAAAAACTTCGAGCAATTTGCAGAAGGAGTAAGCCAAGATATCTTGGATGCTTCTCCCAAGGCGACTGCCTCTTCGTAATTTTCAGTTAAGCACGTCCTCCTCAGGGGAAAGTATAGACTAAAATTACACATTATACTCGTATGCACTCAATCATAAGATTGGGGGGCTTTTATTGGGTAGTTTTGATTTGGGTTTTATTTCCAAAGGGAAGCAAATTATATCTCGCTTTTCTAAAGAGACAGAACTGGCTCGTATTGGACTTTCCTAAAATATCTGCTTTTTCGCATATAATCCAAAATATCTGCTTTTTCGCATATAATAGAATACTTTTGTAGAGATGGATATGACCGCTATACTATCTGGGGATATTATAAACTCCCGACAAGTAGATGCTTCTATTTGGATGAAGACTCTTAAAAAAGCACTCAATACTTTTGGGAAATCCCCAAAGGTGTGGGAAGTATACCGTGGGGATAGTTTTCAGCTAGAGGTAGACGCTACCTCGGCTCTAGCTGCTGCTATTTTCATAAAAAGTGAAATGAAACAACACAAAGAGCTGGATATACGCATAGCTATAGGCCTAGGTACTAAAACATTCTCCTCCACTAAAATAACAGAATCTAACGGTACTGCTTTCGAAAACTCTGGCGACTGCTTTAATGCTCTAAAAAGTAATCTAGAATTAAAAAGCCCTTGGCCGAAACTAGATCACAACCTGAATATAGCTATCAGCCTTGCTCTGCTCACTATGGATAGCTGGAGTACTACCAATGCATATATCTTTAAAAATGCTCTACATAATCCAGAGATGAGTCAACAAGAACTCGCTGAGAAAATAAAAAAATCACAAAGTAATATTAGTGCCGGATTAAAAAGATCTGGATACGCTGAGCTATCCAGGCTACTGCATTATTTTAAACAACAAGTAACCGAAAGATGCTAGGACTATTCATCTCTCTACTATTTGCACATATTCTAGGAGACTTTGTACTTCAACCTCAAAAATGGGTAGAGCACAAAGAGAAGCATACGTATAAATCTATCTTTTTATACCTTCATATAGGTGTACATCTAGCCTGCACTTCTCTCGTGCTCCTCACTACACCTAAATATCTATGGTTAATTATCCCTATAGGTGTCACACATTACCTCATAGACCTCGCCAAGCTCAGATTTAGAAATAAGAAAAATCAGGTAAGCTTATTTTTTGTAGATCAAACCTTACACATACTTGTATTAGCTCTACTAACTCTAAAATACAGTGCTCTAAAGCTAGATTGGACAGCACTATATGTAAATTCACTCCTTTTGTTAGCCACATTCATACTGCTCTCTACCGTAGTATCTGCAGTAATAATGCGTACGGTGCTACAGAACTGGGACAAAGACATAACTGAAGAAAATAAAATGAAGTCACTAAGAAGTGCCGGAAACTACATTGGCGTACTCGAACGGCTATTTGTATTCACCTTTGTGATACTAGGTCAATGGTCTGCTATAGGTTTTCTCATAGCTGCTAAGTCTGCTTTTAGATTTGGTGACCTATCAGAAGCTAAAAACAGAAAATTAACAGAATATATGCTCATAGGTACGCTATTAAGCTTTGGCCTAGCACTATTCTTCGGAATACTTTACCTTCAAATCTCAAAAATATACTAAAATAATGCTCGCATACTCAGATACTAAGATAAAAGACATCGTACTACATTTTGTAGGCAACTCATTTAACGAAGAACTCCTTACGTTAGGTACTACTAAGCTGGAGTATAGCACTGAAGTAGAAGAGCATCTCCTCACCTACTTCCTTTCCTCTTTTAAAGGCAATGAGTTTCATCGTTTTTACCATGAGTCGCATCTCAACTTAAATGAGATATATGCCTATGCCCAAGCCATATTCGAAAATCCGGAAAATCTAGTAGCACACTCTAAAAGTATAGCAAAGCATCTTTATGAGCACAGCAACCACCCTAAGGTAAAAGGCGGAGAGTTCTATGTAGCTCATATCAAAAACGTACTCCTAGAAGGTGAATCTGTAGAGGCCATTGGCTTGTTCAAAAGTGAAAACAAGGACACTTTTTTAGATGTAAAAAACGAGGATGGAATCTTCGCTATAGATAGCAAGGAAGGGATACACATCAAGAACCTTGATAAAGGAGCTCTCATTTTTAATACCGAAAGTGCAGACGGATATGTGCTCAGCGTTATAGACAATACAAACAAAGGCAATGATGCCAAGTTCTGGTTTGATCACTTTCTCCACGTAAAGCAGCGAGAAGACGCATACTACCAGACAGAAACTGTGATGACAATAGCCAAAGAATTCATCACCAAGCAACTACCAAAAGAATTTGCGGCAGACAAAGCTGACCAGGCTGAAATGCTCAATAAATCAGTAAGTTACTTCAAAGAGCAAGAAGATTTTGACCTGTCAGAATTTGCCAATGTAGTACTGCAGCAGCCAGACATAGTAGATAATTTTCAGGAATTTACTACCTCTTACCAGCGTGAGCGTGCAGTGAGTATCCCAGAAAATTTCCAACTCAATGAGACTGCCGTAAACAAGAAGAAAGGCGTATTTAAAAGTGTGATAAAGCTAGACAAGAACTTCTCTGTATACGTACACGGAGACCGCAATAAGATAGAGCGAGGCGAAGACGCGAACGGCCGCAAGTTCTATACGCTGTGGTTTGATGAGGAGAAGTAGAGTTCAATAATTGACTAATAGTACATTGTTTAAAGAAAGACCACTTAACAATAAAGAGATAAATCTCCTTAATCAAGAGTTAAAACTCACTCTTAATCGTAAAAAGTCTTCAATTATAATTTTAGCCGTTTGGACTTCCTTAGCTGTCATTATTGGAACTCTTGCTTATTTCTTCGGTAATTTTACACCAATAGAAAAATATATGCTAGTTGGGTGCACTTTAGTATATGTTTTGATAGGTGTTTGGAATTTTATCAAAAACCACTCTGAAGAAAAAAGGAGAGCAGAGAGCTTAAAATACTCACTTGCAGAAAATAAAACACGTTCTTTGAAGACAATAGCTGAAAAGTACATAGAATTACCTGAGAAAGAAGATGAAGGAACTCATTATCTTTTTCAGCTAAATAAGAATGAGATTTTATCTTTTGGAGGTCCAGATTTCTCATCTACAAAAAAATTCCCTAGTAATAATTTCGAAATCGCTCTTATCTATGGAAAGTCTGAGGAGCTAGTACTAATGAAAATTTACTCTACTGGAGAGAAGATCAAGCCTGTTCAAAAAATAAACGGTCAAAGGAAATGGGACTTAATGGCTAGTTTCGACTATCCTGACCCAGAGAGATATACAATCATCGCAGGTAATCTTGAAGATTTTGTTGCCAAATTAGAAAACAACTAGTCACCCAATTAACCACCCTACATTTTTTCCTTCAAAAACTGCCCAGTTACCGACTTCTCTGATTTAAGCATATCTTCTGGAATACCAGCAAACAAGAGCTCACCACCTTTATCTCCTCCTTCTGGTCCTAAGTCTATTACCCAGTCTGCACATTTTACTACATCTAGATTATGCTCTATCACCACTACACTGTGTCCTTTATCTACCAATGCATTGAATGACTTCAATAGTTTCTTGATATCATGGAAGTGAAGACCAGTCGTAGGCTCATCAAAAATAAAAAGTACTTTATCCTTATTCTGAGATTTACCTAAGAATGTAGCCAACTTGATACGCTGTGCTTCTCCACCACTGAGGCTATTACTACTCTGTCCTAGCTTTACATAGCCTAGACCTACTTCTTGGAGGGGAAGCAGCTTATTGACTATAGTCTTTTGTCCTCTAAAAAAATCAACAGCCTCGTCTACGGTAAGATTAAGCACATCATAAATGCTCTTTTGCTTAAACTCTACTTCTAGTACCTCTTCCTTAAATTTCTTACCATTACACTCTTCACACGTAAGGTGTAAGTCTGCCATAAACTGCATTTCTACTACTTCCTCTCCCTCTCCTTGGCAGTTATCACATCTACCGCCATCTACATTAAATGAGAAATGCTTCGTCTTAAATCCTCTCTGCTTAGCGATAGGCATAGTGCTAAACAACTCTCTTATAGCATCATACGCTTTCACATACGTCACGGGATTACTTCGGCTTGATTTACCTATTGGATTCTGATCTACTAGCTCTACTGCAGAGAATGAACTAAAATCTCCTTTTATTTCTTTCACGTCACCTATTCGCTGTGTGCTGTATTGTTGAGTCTCACGAAGCACGGCAGGGTATAGTATTCCTTTTACTAGAGATGTCTTTCCACTTCCGCTTACACCTGTTACCACGGTAAGTGTATTAAGTGGTATGTCCACGTCTATTCCTTTTAGATTATGTTGTCTCGCTCCTATTAGACTTACCTTATTGTTCCACTTGCGTCTGACAGTTGGAATCTCTATTCGCTCTACGTCATCTAGATATTTAGCGGTGAGGGTATCTTTACCTTTCAGGTCGCCATATCGACCTGCGAATACTACTTCTCCTCCCAAATGACCAGCCTCTGGACCCATATCTATAAGAAAGTCGGCATTACGCATCATATCTTCATCGTGCTCCACTACCACTACGGTGTTTCCTTTTTCTTTTAAATTTTGCAGTACCGAGATGAGTCTTTCTGTGTCCTTACTATGCAGCCCAATACTTGGCTCATCCAGTATATAACTGCTTCCTACAAGGCTACTACCTAGTGACGTAGCAAGGTTTATTCGCTGGCTCTCGCCACCACTCAATGAGTTACTCAGTCGATTGAGTCCCAAATAGCTTAGTCCTACTCTCATCAGATAATCTAGTCTGTTATTGATTTCCATTAGAATAGGCTTCGCTATTTCAGCTGATTGCTTTTCTAATTCTAACTGGCTAAAGAACTCCGTAGACTGCTCTATATTGAGTAATAAGATGTCACTAAGCGAAGATAGCTTCTTGTCATTGACAAAAGAAGGATTTGCACCTAGATTGGCAATCTTCACATAGCTACCGTCTTTACGTATTCTTGTGCCAAGGCAACTAGGACACGTAGTCTTACCGCGATACTTGCTCAGCATTACACGGTATTGAATCTTATAGGAATTAGATTGTAGATATTTAAAAAAGTCGTTTAATCCACTTACTTCTTCATTGCCCTGCCACAGTAAATCGAGTTCTTTCTCTGTGAGCTCTGAGATAGCTCGGTGTATTGGGAAATTGGTTTTAGCTGAAGATACTATGAAATCATTTTTCCATTGGCTCAGAGTCTCTCCTTTCCAACATGCTATACCATTTTCGTACACAGATAGCGATCGATTAGGAATCACTAGTTCTGGATCTATACCTATAATACTGCCGAAACCTTCGCATTCGCCACAAGCTCCATACGGATTATTAAAACTAAGTAGATTTACAGAAGGTTCCTCAAATGACATCCCGTCCAACTCAAATTTATTGTTAAAGGTATGTTGATCGGTATCGCTGATAATAGTACACTGACCCTCTCCTTCCCAAAATGCTGTCTCTATTGAGTCTGATAATCTGCTTTTATAATCATCATCCGCCTTGGTGACTTTCAGCCTATCTACTAATATGTAGTAGTTTTTTATTTTCTTATTACCTTTAGCATCTTCTACCTTATGTACTTCACCATCTGCCCATATTCTGCTGTAGCCTTTTTGCATAGCAGTCTCCAAGTAGTCATTGGTTTGTTTGTTAATAGGTTGGTAGCATATATACACTGGAGTACCCACTTTTAGATCTAGCACGTGATTTATAACATCACTGGTACTATGCTTTCTTACTTCCTTACCACTTATCGGGGACATAGTCTTACCCACTCTTGCCCAAAGCAGTTTTAGGTAATCATAAAGCTCTGTACTCGTAGCTACCGTACTTCTAGGGTTTCGGGTATTTACCTTTTGCTCTATAGCTATGCAAGGTGTAAGTCCTCTGATATTATCCACCATCGGTTTCTCTAGTCTACCGAGAAACTGTCGAGCGTAGCTACTTAGACTCTCTACATAGCGTCTTTGCCCTTCTGCATAGAGCGTATTAAATACCAATGAGGACTTACCAGATCCAGATAGTCCTGTCACCACGGTAAGTTGATTTCTCGGTATTTTTACATTTACATTTTTAAGGTTATGTAAATGAGCGTTCTGTATGTCTATGTACTTCTGTTTTGTCATGCAAATGTCCTACGGTGGCCCAAAGGGGCACAAATTTGACCCAAATAGTCTAAATTGGAAACAATAGTTTGGGAGTTTAGATTTTTTATGATACTTTAGTGGTAACATTAAAAAAGAAGAACGCTTATAAGATATACCTATACTAGTTAGAAACACACAGTTTTTATTTCAATCAACTAAGTAAAATAGGTATTATGCAGTCTTCAAAAATCACAGATCAAAATCTAGTAACGCAGTATATACAAGGCAACGAAGCTTGTCTTGAGATGCTCATTAATCGTCACAAGGACAGAATTTTCACTACTATCATCCTTATCGTAAAGGATAGTTATATAGCAGAAGATCTTTTCCAAGAGACATTTATCAAAATTATCAAAAACCTTAAAAAAGGGAAGTACAACGAGGAAGGAAAATTCCTACCTTGGGCTATACGCATAGCTCGTAATATGGCTATAGACTATTTCCGTAAGATGAAGCGTATGCCAACCATAACAGGCAGTGATGGTGAGGATATATTTCGTAAGATAAGACTAGCCGTAGATAATCGGGAAGAGGAGATGATCCGAAATGAGAAAGAGAGTATGGTTCGTGCAGTAATCAATAAGCTACCAGAAGAGCAACGCCAGGTGCTTATACTAAGACACTACGGAGATCTCAGCTTTAAAGAAATAGCCGAGATGACTGGAGTAAGTATTAATACTGCTCTAGGCCGAATGAGATATGCACTCAATAATATGCGTAAAATGATGGAACACACATCCATAAACACCGCAT
>JBDNFQ010000119.1:0-3348 GCA_041689715.1 Bacteroidia bacterium | reverse complement strand
TAATGTTGATTCTATACCGCTAATTTTATCTTCTGCAGACAGTATTTTCTCTTCGTAGTCTTTTAGTTCTGGCGTTATATACCGCTCTGCACTTACTAAGGTTTGTTTTCTAATCCAGTCTTCTGGCACCTTATCTCTGTGTGTATGAGTTACCTCTAGGTAGTACCCAAATACATTGTTAAAAGCTAGCTTAAGACTGGCAATACCTGTACGTTCTACTTCTCGTTCCTTTATGCCTAGCAGATAATCTTTACCATTTTTAGAGATATTGAGATATTCATCTAACTCCTCATTCACACCCATTTTAAAAATACCGCCTTTGCTAGCCACTACAGGAGCATCTTCTGATATCTGTGTGTCTATAAGCTCTACCAAATCTTGGCATAGATTTAGGCGTTCTGCAAAAGTCTCTATAGGTCTACACTCTACATCGGTACACAGTTGTTTTACTGTGGCTATGGACTTAAGCGAAGCAGATAATTGCAGCAATTCTTTTGGGCTAATCCTTTTTAGAGCTACCTTACTTATTATCCGTTCTAGGTCGCCTATTCTAGCTATTTTCTCCGTTACTTTATCAAATAATGCTTTATCTGCTATCAGGTATTCTACGGTATCTTGGCGTTCTTTTATCTCGGCTATGTCTAGCAGTGGTAGCACCAACCAATTTTTCATTAATCGGCTACCCATCGGCGATATCGTTTTATCTACCACATCTAGCAAGCTGATCCCCGTATGATGGTTGCTATGCACTATCTCTAGGTTACGAATAGTAAATGAGTCTATCCATACATGGCTTTGCTCGTCTATTCGTTTTATACTATTAATATGCTCTAGGTCAGTATGGTGTGTTTGGTTAAGATAGTGAATCACGGCTCCCGCGGCTATAGTAGCCTCTTCCATGTGCTCTATACCAAATCCACGTAGCGACTCTATATTGAAGTGCTTATTGAGCTGCTCTTTGCAGTAGTCTTCTTCAAAAAACCATTTATCTATGGCATAGCTATAATGCTCGTCTCCATAGGTTCTATCAAATTTTTCACGATACGCCTTGCTCAGCACTATTTCACTAGGGCTCAGTGTTTTTATCAAGCGTTCTACATAGTCTTGGTTGCCTTGGGCCACCATAAACTCGCCTGTACTCAAATCGGCAAAGGCTACACCCACACGACTGTTATTCTCAAATATGGCTGCTAAAAAATTATTGCTGCGGCTATCGTAGGTTTTATCATTGGCAGATACTCCTGGAGTGATAAGCTCGGTAACACCCCGTTTTACTATGCCTATGGCATCTTTTGGGTTTTCTAGCTGCTCACAGACTGCTACGCGTTGGCCAGATCGGCTAAGTTTGGGTAGGTAGGTATCTAGTGAGTGGTATGGAAAACCTGCTAATTCTATCTTGCTACCACCATTATTTCTATAGGTCTGCACTATATCCAGAATCTCGGCTGCTACTACAGCATCTTCCCCAAATAACTCGTAAAAATCGCCAACTCTAAAAAGCAATAAAGTACCAGGGTACGCGGCTTTTATTTCGCCGTACTGCTTCATGAGTGGAGTTTCTTTTTGCTGCTTTACCTTTGTACCCAATTATCTACCAATTAATTTGACTCGCAAGGTAAAAAACGAAGATTTGAATAGGCTAACTGTTGAAAAGTATAGGACAGTTTCAAAGACTCCACTCATCGTAGTGCTCGACAATATTCGCAGTATGCACAATGTAGGTGCTATTTTTAGAACTAGTGATGCTTTTCGCGTAGAGAAAATCTACTTATGTGGCATTACGGCTACTCCGCCACATCGCGATATTCGCAAAACAGCCCTAGGTGCCGAAGAAAGTGTAGCTTGGGAATACACCAAAACTACTGCCGAAGCACTAGCACAACTCAAAGACTGCCACATTTGTGCTCTGGAGCAAGTGGTAAATAGTGTGCCACTGCGTGAAGTAAAATTGCCACAAGACAAGACCATAGTGTTAATAGTGGGTAATGAGGTAGATGGTGTAGACGAAAATTTGCTCGATTCTTGCAACCAAGTTATTGAGATACCACAATTTGGTACCAAACATTCTTTTAATGTGTCGGTATCTACAGGTATCACACTTTGGGAAATTTTCAATAAAATAAATGAGTAGAAATAAATTAAGAAGTATCTTTATACTCCTATTCATAAGAGCTAACCTAGCTGCTAGTGCTAATGGTGTGGTAGATAAATACGTGGAGCGGGTAGCTCAAGAAGCCAAGCGGATAGACCTAATAGATGGAGCAGAAGATGGCTATATAAGTCTGAAAAGTGGCTTGCAAAGTGCACAGGCTACGTCTACCTATCTTACCACTACACAGAGCATAGTAGATAAAATACTGGCAGATGGTCTCAGTAGTGATGTACAAAAGACGGAGCAGCTCCGCAGGGTGCTAGATCTAATGCAAGATGTGACTCCCAAAAACGTTCATTTCTACACACAGTTTAAGCCCATTTTTGATTTAATAGCTAAAGTACAAGATGTAGAAGATGTGAATAGGCTCAATGCTATACTCAAGAGTAATGTGTACGCAGGTCTTAATCTTATTGCATTCTATATAGACAAGCCGGTAGCGGAGCATTTTCTGATGGCCGCCGCTCGTACAGAACCTGCCGAAATACTAAGGCACTACAAAGAGATAGATTATAAGCCCTTTGGCATCAAAGTGCTAGACGAGGTGGCCAGAGTAGCTCCTATGAAGATAAAAACCTATCTGCATAGCTGGAATCCCGTACATCAACGCATCAAGGCGAGCACCAATAGAATAACGAATGAAGTATATGGCATTTTTGAGAAGAAAGGGGCTGCTACTCGGGCGTATATATTACTCAATGATATATTCAATGGTAAGCTAAGCATAGAAGAAGCACACGAGATAGCCAAGTTTGATAGTACACTCTTTGAGTATCTTATCGCTATGCGGGCAGATGAAACGCTGAATGGTGAACACTCTGTAGACGAGGCTCTTATGTATCAATGCTTGAAACAAGTAAGGGTAATCAATGATTTGCACGAGGAGAGTGATGCTACCAGATTCCGAAGTCTAGGCAAGTTTTCTGCTGCTGAGATCTATACGCTTATGGTCTATAGCGAGGACGAAATATATACCTCTACTTTTTTAGGGATGTATAACAGAATGATGGCCAAAATGGATGAGTCTAGTACATACGAGTTTCTATACAATACCCATTTTAATAACTTCCGTACCTTCATCAAAATGGCCGCGGGTTATAATACCTTGAACTCATTTTTGGGTAAAATGGGAGAGTACGAGAAGCAAAAACTCTTTGCCAAGCTAGTGCAAGGCATACAAAATGCCAATGATAACC
>JBDNFQ010000118.1:0-2694 GCA_041689715.1 Bacteroidia bacterium | reverse complement strand
ACTCATTTTTGGGGTAATGTGAGAAATAGCGTTGCCAAAAAAGAGGATAAAATGAAAACTTTGGTAGACCATATAGCTCAGCAAATAGGAAATAGCATAGAAGACCTAAGTGGCGAAGACTCAAGTGGTAAAAGAGTATTAATAACGGGAGGTGGAGCGTTTAATAAATCGCTTATCTCACACATAAGAATGCATACTGAAGCGGAGGTAGTAGTGCCAGAAGATAGATTGGTAGATTACAAGGAGTCTTTGGCTTTTGCCTTGTTAGGGGTATTGCGGGTGCAGAACAAAACAAATGTATTTAATGCAGCAACTGGTGCTAGCGAGAGCTCAGTATCTGGTAGCTTATATGGTGATTTCTCAAAAATAGTATAATGGAAGATTTATTAAAAAAGTTCGAAAATAAGCGTCCGGAGATAGTCTTCGAATGGAAAGATTCTGAAACGGAAGCTGAAGGATGGGTAGTAATAAACTCCCTAAGAAATGGTGCTGCTGGTGGCGGTACACGTATGCGTAAAGGATTGGATAAACGCGAAGTAGAATCACTTGCTAAAACGATGGAAGTGAAGTTTACAGTAGCAGGTCCTCCAATAGGTGGAGCGAAGTCAGGGATCAATTTTGACCCAGCAGATCCACGTAAAGAAGGTGTACTAAGAAGATGGTATGCGGCAGTAATGCCAATGCTACGTAACTACTATGGTACTGGTGGCGATATGAACGTAGATCAGTATAGTGAAGTGATTCCGTATACGGCAGATCTTGGTGTGCTACATCCTCAAGAAGGCGTAGTACAAGGCTACTACAAGAACTATAGTAAGGTAGAGAAGCTACAGGCTATCACAAGACTGCAGAGTGGAGTTTTACTTCCAATAATAGATGAGCGATTTACTCCAGACGTATCTAAGAAATACAATATATCTGACATGATAACGGGTTGGGGAGTGAGCGAAGGTGTACGTCATTTTTATGAGCTATGGGGAGGCACTATGAATCACAAGACTGCTATCATCCAAGGATGGGGAAATGTGAGTGCTGCTGCAGCTTTTTATCTGGCTAAACACGGTGTGAAAATCGTAGGAATCATAGACAGAGAGGGTGGACTTATCAATAAAGAGGGTTATTCTCTAGCGGAAGTTACAGATATGTTTATCAATCGTGATGGTAATAAACTCAATGCAAATACTTCTGGATTTACACCTTTTGCAGAGGTGAATGCACAGATATGGGAGCTAGGAGCAGAGATATTCATACCAGGTGCAGGTAGTAGATTGGTGACCAAAGATCAAGTAACCAGTCTGATAGATGGACAGTGTGAAGTGATAAGCTGTGGTGCCAATGTACCATTTGCAGATCCAGAGATATTCTTAGGAGAAATCTCTATGTATGCAGACGCTAACATAGCGGTAGTGCCAGATTTCATAGCCAACTGTGGTATGGCTCGTACCTTCGGTTTCCTAATGAGTGAAAAAGGAGTAGTGGATGATGTAGCTATCCTAAAAGATGCTTCAGAAGTTATCGGAAACCAGATGAGACGCTTACATCAGTTTAATCCTAGACCAACTGGACTTAGCCGTAAAGCTTTGGAAATGAGTTTAACTGACCTCGTAGATACAGGAGACTTGAGCCACAGAAGTGGTTTGGGTGGAATGGCGTAACCGATAAAAAAAACACTAAGGAACTAAGGTCTTCTTAACACTAAGAGAAGGTAGGTGTTTTGGCTCAGTATTCTGAATTGGAGGACATCCTTGTGTTTAGCTCGATGTCTTTTAGGATAAGATCATTAAGGATTTGCCGTAGGCAAATAGCAGCATCACTTCTAAACAAGGGAAGCCTACAATGTCATCTTGAGCGGAGTCGAAAGGTTAGACATTGCAAAAAATTTTCAATAAACCCATGCATACTTCGACTGACGTTCAGCATGTACCCTTCTCAGTTATTGAAACGTTATAGTCCCACTACAATCAGCAGCACAGAGTTCAAAGAATTTTTTAAACTCTCGTGATTTGATTCCTTTCTTACTCATATCTACTTCATATTGCTCTGTCGTTTCAGCATTAGATGCAGTGATGAAAGGTGTCTTTTTAAGGTTGCAGTAAATCACCTTAAAACTAGCGTGAAAAGTAGGGTCACTAAAAGTGGTGTTTAATTACTTAATCTCACTAATTTTACTTTTATATCCTTTTTTATTGACCCATCAAGTGAAAAGATGTTATTGGTTTTAAAAATCGAGACTTTACCAGCACTAGCTATCAAAATAGAAGGAGAAGTGCTTATGTCGTATTTAGCAAAAATTGATGTTCTCTTTGGAGTTTGATTATAATTCCTATCAGAATGCTCAGCAACGTCGAAATAATTAGTTTTACTTGAAGGCAATATATCTATCAGACTCTGGTTCTCTCCGTAGATTGCACTCGTTCCATTTACCAATGTCAATGAAATGTAGTTTAAGTCCAAGGAATCATGTAAGTAACTATTTATTGGAATATTACAACCGATACATTCTTTTTTTGTACGTAAAATTATTACACCATTAAAGGTATTAAGATCAATATTTGCAAAATTTTCTGTGCTATCCAAAACCTTATATGTGCAAGGTTTAATAGCTGCAAAGAGACATAGAATACTAAAAATGAGTTTCATATTTTTTAATTCCTATTGTTGGTAGATTATTGTTTCTATAGTCCTTTAAAGTTT
>JBDNFQ010000117.1:0-2652 GCA_041689715.1 Bacteroidia bacterium | reverse complement strand
CTTTTTGCCTAGCTCCCCATAAAATACAGCTGACCCATAGATACATTAATGAAAAGGCCACAGGAGAGCAGAATAAGAATAATGGTAGTCCACGAATCACTGAGAAATGGATATGCGTATCTCACTATGAAATAGCCTATGACGGATAGCACTATAACTGGTATACTTAACGAGGAGTAGGGCTTTTGAAAAACGATAAAGCCACTGCCTCCTGCATAAGAGATGAAGAGTATATAGAGCATTGGGAATCCTAAAAGATGTATGCCATCTAGGGCTAAGCCTCCAAAGTGGTCAAATCGTTTCTCGCCTTTGAAAGCGAAGAATGCGAAGTCTACGATAGTAAGAATGCCAGGGATAAAAAAGGCAATGAGTATTATTAGATATCCTTCCATTATATTATATTTTTCGTTTGCACCTTTGCACTGCAACGGAGGGGCATCGAGGTATTAAATATTTGATTTTGAATGTAAAGAAGTGGTGTGTTTAGCGATTGCTTTATGTTTAGCAAATGCAGTGGATGAGATGAGGTTCCACGACGATATGCAGTTATGTATCGGCTAAAATGTTCAGGCAGTAAAAATATACTCAGAAATAAAACTCCAAGCATATATAAGGTACGTTTCCCATTTCCGAAGAAGAAGTACTGCTGTGCGATTTCATTAGGCACATCGGTGCCGTATCCAGTAATTATGTGATATGCATCGTGGGTTTCTAGCCTATCCATAAGTTCAAATGAGTTAGAAGTTAGGAATAGTCCCATCTCATATCCTAAAGTCTCTTTTGGGTATGTGAGCAGATCAACGGCGGTCATAGACCAGCTATCTTTTTCCGTTTTGAAGTACTTGGCATAGGGAGCTGTAGAGATGTCAAAAAGCCAGACTATGAATTTTTCACGAAGTTTCATTGTTTGAGAATTGAAATAATATGGCTAAAAAAGTTCTGATCAGCTTCAGTGAAGAAGATAAATTCTACGGTTGGATCACCGAATATTGGGCTGATGGCAAACCCTAAATTTGCTCCTATAAGTGCGAACATTAGAAGCCACACATTTATAAAAAAGGATGCACGCGTTTTACTAGCTACAGTAAGATCCTCAGGTGCATTGGACGAGATGTATTGTTTGAATATGTAAACCCCACTTAACCCTGCCACTGCCATCATTGCTACATTGAGTAGTTTGAAGATTTGGTAGTCCGTACCTACTATTAAGAAGAATAAGGATACCGGAGCAAAGGCAATTAGAATTAGAGACATAATGCTAATCGTAATAATGCAGAAATGCATGAGTCCTTTTAAACTTACCTTGACACCGAAGAGGGCTAAGAAGATGTATAAAGTGGGAAAACATATTGCACCAGTTACGTAAAAGAGACTGGGTAGTTTTACGAAAGACATAAATCCTTGAGGTATGCTGTGCGAGCTCCCCACCATAAAACCAAATATGGCAAAGGATAGAAATGAGACACCAAAGAGTGTTTTGATAATGGTATTGGGTAGTTTGCCTTGAAGAGCTTGTTGGATTACCTCAGCTTTATTCTGAAGCATATAATTAAAGAAAAATTCTATGTTCATTTTATTTGTGTTTTTGAAGTTTAAGAGTCATACGATATACGGGTACCATTACTAGCAAGCCTATCACACCAAAGCTGCTATCTACCAATTGCCACCAAAAAGGGATCTCACGAATGGGACCCATTATGAAGGCCAACGGAAAAATGGCACAGCAGGCAATAAGGCCAAACTGAGTTACCCAAATATTCTTAATCGGGTCTTTGTATACTCCATAAAAGAGTAGGGCGTAGAGTACGTGAGCGAAGCCCAGCCAATCTGTACCATAGAATAAAAATTGGTGGTTTGCCATAGTTTCTGCAATGCCGACGGTTACAGTTTGCACAAAGTCAGGAGGCGTCTTGCCCCAAGCTGGGAAATAGGCCTTGCCCCATTGTACTTCCGCTAGTATAGGAAAGCACGTTAGACCACTAAGAAATAGCCCGGTCATAAATAGGGCGGTTCTGATTCTAATGTTTTTGAGTAGTGTTGGTTGATCTTTCATTGCTAATTTATTTAGATGTGTGCTTTGTGAGGTTGAGTGATTTGCTTTGAAACGAATTGTATTTTGTTTTCAGGTTGAGTGATTCGCCTTAGAGCGAATGGTATTTTGTTGTCAGGTCGAGTGCTTCGCTTCAGAGCGAATTGTATCGAGACCTCTAAAATGAAAAGTACTTTGAAATACAAAGTGATTATGTAAAAAAATAGTTTCATCGGTTGTTCAGTAATTGTTCTAGTGCATCTATGTGTTTGGTGAAAGCCTCTTTACCTGCTTTGGTGGCTTTGTAACTGGTTCTTGGTTTCTTACCTACGAATTCTTTTATCACGGTTATATATTCTAGTTTTTCTAAGGAATTAGTATGACTCGCCAGGTTGCCATCCGTCACTTGCAGTAAATCTTTCACAGAGTTAAAATCCATCTCATCATTCACCATGAGCAAGCTCATTAGTCCCAGCCTAATACGATTTTCAAATGCTTTGTTCAGATTCTCTATCATACTTTGTCTTGACTATCTTGTCCCATCGAGTGTTTCGCGATAGCGAAATGTACCGAGATGCGATTTTCAAATGCTTTGTTCAGATTCTCTATCATACTTTGTCTTG